>CAZTKU010000048.1:0-6900 GCA_964614245.1 uncultured Ignavibacteriaceae bacterium | reverse complement strand
TGAAGCCTTCTCCCGTCAAGGAGAGGGCTTTGTTTTTCTCGGACACTTTCTGAAAGGAGAACTCGTATGGCACTCTTCGTTGTGCAGCATCGGCATAAGCCGGAGTCATGCCCTGCGAGAGACGAGGCGATGGGGACCATGCTTCTCTCTCATCTTTCGCAGCAAAACGCGCAGCGCTTCGGCATCAACATTCAGAGCGAGGCGGTCATCAACGGTGAGCATACGCTCCACCTCACGCTCGAAGCCGCGGATCGCGCGAGCGTTGACCGGTTCATGCAACCTTTCGCTCAAGTCGGAACGGTCGAAGTGCTGCCGGCTTCGCCGTGCGAGGTCGTCGTCGAGCGTGGTGTGTGCTGATCGGAAGGGCGTCAACAGCAGTGTAGATTCCCGGAGTCTTACAGATTCCGGGAATCTCTCTCGGGCTGTCAGTTCAGCTTCTCAAACCTTGCCTGGAAGAATCTCAGGTACTTCGGCTCGTAGACCATCCGCAAGCCTCTGATATTCTTCCTGTTCTCAAACACAGCCTCGACAGCCTCAGCAGTGACATCGCAGTGTGCCTGTGTGTAGACTCGTCGAGGAAATGTGAGGCGCACGAGCTCGAGCTTCGGGTAGTAGTGGTCGCCGGTCTCTTTGTTCCTGCCTGCTGAGACGATTCCGCGTTCCATCGATCGTATCCCAGACTCGACGTACAATTCCGCAGCGAGGGTCTGAGCCGGGTATTCAACCTGTTTGAGCTGGGGCAAGAACCGCTTTGCATCCAGGAAGATCGCATGTCCGCCAATTGGCACGACGATGGGGATGTCGATGCTGAGAAGCTTTTCGCCGACGTATTCAACCTGTCCGATCCGCGCCTTCAGGTGATCCTCATTGACGGCCTCTTCGATTCCACGCGCCATCGCCTCCATGTCACGGCCCGCTAGTCCGCCATAGGTATGGAGTCCTTCGAAGACGACTACGAGGTTGCGCGCCTCCTCGAAGATCTCGTATTCGTGTTCCTGAATGGCGAGAAATCCACCGATGTTGACCAGCAGATCTTTCTTGCCGCTCATCGTGCAAGCGTCAGAGTACGAGCACATCTCTCGCAGAATCTCGGCGATCGATCTGTTTTGGTAACCCTTTTCGCGGACCTTGATAAAATAAGCATTCTCAAGTGCTCTCGTCGCATCGAGGACAATGCGGATTCCGTGTTTCTGACAGAATTGTCGAACCTGCTGCAAGTTCTCGAGAGAGATGGGTTGGCCACCAGCCATGTTGACCGTGCCCGCGATCGACACATAGGGTATCTTCTTCGCACCCACGCGCTTCACGAGGTCTTCGAGTTTCTGCAGATCAACATTTCCCTTGAAGGGATAGGTGCTTGTCGGGTCGTGGGCTTCGTCGACTATAACGTCGACAAAGGACCCGCCAGCCAGCTCCTGGTGGAGGCGCGTCGTGGTGAAATACATGTTCCCGGGAACGAAGTCTCCCGGCTTGATGAGAATCTGGGAGATGAGATGCTCAGCGGCTCGGCCCTGGTGTGTCGGGACGAGGTATTTATAGCCGTAGTACTGCTGGACCTTCCGTTCGAGATTGTAGAAGTTCTTGCTGCCGGCATAGGCCTCATCGCCAAGCATCAGACCGGCCCACTGGTAGTCGCTCATCGCGTTCGTGCCGCTGTCCGTCAGCAAGTCGATGTACACGTCCTCCGATCTCAGCAAAAACGTGTTGTATCCGGCCTCCTTGAGCGCTTGCTCACGATATGGCCGGGTCGTGACTTTGAGTAACTCGACGGTCTTGATCTTGAACGGCTCGGCCCACGATCGTTTCTTCAGTTTTTCCATGGTTGTCTTGTATTCCTTTTCTCGTGCGCCAAAGAATTTTTTCAAAGATAAACGAATAATCCTCGAGACACAAGACGAGGATCATCTGACTTACCTTGCTTTTCTTGGCTTGTTCTCCTATCTTCATCACCAATGATACCGCAAACGACGCTCACCAAGATTCGTTCCATCGTCGGTCGAGAGAACTTCCTCGACTCGCCCGAAGACAAGATCGCCTACTCGTACGATGGAACGCCTCTCCTCAAACAGCTTCCGGATGCTGTGATCGTTCCCAGATCGGTCGAGCATATTGCGAAGATCCTGAAGCTCGCGAACGAAGAGGCGTTCGGGGTGGTTCCCCGCGGGTCGGGCTCTGGCTTGAGCGGTGGTTCGGTGCCGGTGGAGAATTCGGTTGTCCTTCTCCTCAATCACTGGAACCGAATACTGGAGATTGATCAGAAAAATCTGTCCGCGTGGGTCGAGCCCGGGGTGATCACCGGACAGCTCCATTCTGCAGTTGAAGCTCTGGGCCTTTTCTATCCGCCCGATCCGGGGAGCGCGGCGATCTCCACTATTGGCGGTAACGTGGCGGAGAACGCCGGGGGATTACGCGGGTTGAAGTACGGGGTCACGAAGAACTATATTCTCGGGATGGAAGTCGTTCTTCCCAGCGGCGACGTTGTCCTTACCGGTGGGAAATCGGTGAAAGATGTCGCGGGGTACAGCCTCAAGGATTTCCTGATCGGGTCAGAGGGCACTCTCGGAGTGATAACCCGTGTGCTCCTGCGCTTGATTCCAAAGCCCCAGGCGACAAAGACGATGCTCGCGTTCTATGACAAGCTCAGCGACTCGGCTGAAACGGTATCGGACATTATTGCCTCGAAGATCACTCCCGCGGCACTGGAGTTTCTGGACAATACAACGATACGAAGCGTTGAAGCGTACGCACACCTCGGGCTGCCAACAGCCGTCAATTCGCTGTTGCTGATAGAAGTTGACGGGCGCCGGGGGGAAGTCGAGGAGGACGCAGCGAAGATCATGGAGATTTGCAGACGCCACAGCGCAGTCGGTTTGAAGGTGGCAGCGAACGAACAGGAAGCGGTCAAGCTGCGGGCTGCAAGGAAGTCGGCGTTCTCAGCTCTGGCGCGCGTGAAGCCCACAACCATTTTGGAAGATGTAACGGTGCCGCGCAGCGAAGTGGCGCCCATGCTCGAGCGGATCAACACGATTGCCCGTAACCACAATCTGACCTTCGGCAATTTCGGCCACGCTGGTGACGGGAATCTCCATCCAACGTGTCTTACGGATGAACGCGATCTTGATGAAATCCGTCGCGCCGAGGCCGCCATCGAAGAGATTTTTACCGAAGCGGTCCGGATGGGCGGCACGATTACCGGCGAGCACGGCGTTGGCCTGGCGAAGAAGAAGATCCTGGAGAAGCTGACCAGCGAACCGGCCATCGATATGATGCGGAAGATCAAGCTCTCGATCGATCCCAATGGCGTGCTGAACCCCGGCAAGATCTTCTCACTGAGACCGCGGTGTGAAGGGCCGCTGCCCACGAACAGAGAACAGATCAAGAAGTTCGCCGACCTCGGAGCATTTACGTAGTCCGTGCCAGCCCTTTCTGAAAAATACTTTCCCGTTAAGCGAACTTCCGCTATCGATCTTTTCGATATTCTCTTCACTGAAACGAGTCTTCGATCGGGCCCGCCCGGCCAAGCTGTTCGGACGGGCCTCAGGACCGATGAGCTTCAGATTCATGGCGAGCGGGTTCCTCGGTTCACCGCTGAATTCTGGACCCCACGGCAGCGTCAGGCTTCCTCCCTCCACGAGATTTCGTATCGGGCATGCTTTAAGCCACAGCTTCCGCGATTCTTTATCGAGCGTTTGACGGCCACAGGCGACCTCGTTTATGATCCCTTCATGGGGAGAGGAACGACTCTCGTCGAGGCGGCCCTGCTGGGGAGGCTCGTCGTCGGGAATGATTGCAATCCGTTGAGCCGGATACTCACCGAGCCTCGATTCAACGTACCGTGCGTTGAGGAAATAGCAGAGAGGATGGGTCGCATCGGCTTCATCGAGAAGGCACGAGCGGCCATCGATCTGTCGATGTTCTATCATCCCAAGACTCTTGCTGAAATTGTCTCGCTCCAACAGTACCTGAGGCGAAGGAAGGCAAGGGGGAGAGAAGATCACATTGACCGGTGGATACGCATGGTGGCAACGAACAGGTTGACAGGGCACTCCTCAGGGTTCTTCTCGGTCTATACGCTTCCGCCGAACCAAGCAGCGACGCCACAGAATCAGCGCAAGATCAACCGCAAGCGGCGACAGACGCCGGCGTATCGCGACGTCAAAGATCTTATCCTGAAGAAATCCCGAGCGCTTCTGCGCAATCTCAGCGATGAGCAACGACGAGATTTGAGTTCAGCCGGGCGCCGAGCGAAGTTTCTCACCGGAGACGCCTCGTGCACGCGGTCCATTCATGACGACTCCATCCAGCTTACGGTAACTTCGCCGCCGTTTCTTGACACAGTGAACTATGCTCAGGATAACTGGCTGCGGTGTTGGTTTAACGGGATTAGCCATGAGAAAATTGGTGAGAATTTGACGGTCGTGCATTCACTCGAGGCGTGGTGTGAGACAATAGGTCAAACGTTCCGCGAACTGCACCGCATTACCAGTCCCGGCGGATACGTGGCGTTTGAGGTCGGTGAGATACGGAGACGAAACTTGAGGCTTGATGAAGTTGTTGTTCCCCTAGGAATCGATGCAGGGTTCACGTGCATGGGGATACTCATCAATCAACAACGATTCACGAAGACCTCAAACATCTGGGGGATCCGGAACAACAGAAGCGGAACAAACACTAATCGGATCGTGCTATTCAAAAAACCATCTCACCTAAAGTAAGGAGAATATACTCGCATGCAGACTCTCTTGGTCCTGGTGCTCATCTTGCCACTGTCCGTCTTCGCTCAGGCAGCCAAGTCGTGCTGTTCGACCTCATCAACGGAGCAATTTGCTCTGTTGGCATCGGATGAGAAGTTCAAAGCAACTCACGAGGAACCGGTCCCATTCACTTTCGCGCCGGAACGCGGGACGATCATCACGTTCAAGACAAGTGACGGCACAGACGGGCGCGCATTTGAAGTGAAAGCAGCGACCGGAACGAACAGGTATCTCTTCGTGATCCACGAATGGTGGGGTTTCAATGACTATATCCAGCAGGAAGCAGAGAAGCTGCAGAAGGAGCTGGGGAGCGTCA
Organism: uncultured Ignavibacteriaceae bacterium; assembly: GCA_964614245.1. Classification (GTDB taxonomy): domain Bacteria; phylum Bacteroidota; class Ignavibacteria; order UBA10030; family UBA10030; genus VGWB01. Next base: position 1,830 of record CAZTKU010000048.1, on the reverse strand, counting down.
ACGTCCTGGCCCTCGACCTCTACGATTCGAAAGTCGCGACGACGCGCGAGGATGCGTCGAAGTATGTCCGTGAGGTGAAAGAGGATCGCATACGAGCTATCATCAATGGCGCGCTCGACTATGCAGGTCCAAAGGCGCGGATCGGGACGATAGGGTGGTGCTTTGGAGGAGGCTGGTCGCTCCAGTCGGCTCTGATGGGCGGCAAGCGCGTTTTGGCGTGCGTGGTGTACTACGGTATGCCCGAGACGGACATCGAGAAGTTGAAAACACTCAATGCTCCGGTCCTCGGTATCTTTGGTGATCAGGATAAGGGCATAACTCCCGCGAAGGTGAAGGAGTTTGAAGCGGCCATGACAAAGGCTCACAAGAAACTCACGGTCAAGATGTATAACGCTGATCACGCTTTCGCGAATCCGAGCAATCCGAAGCACGACAAAGCTGCTACCGAGGATGCCCACAAACGGACGATCGACTTTCTGAAGAAGAATCTTCTGAAGTGATTCCATTGAAGGACAGGAACCCGACGCATCGGGTTCCGGTTGTCAACATAGCGCTTATTGTCGCCAACATTGCAGTCTTTCTCTATGAGGTCTCCCTCGGTCCGAGGATCGAGCAATTCTTCTTGACCTTCGGTGTTGTGCCGAGCGACATCGTTGAGTCGTTCACGTCGGTTCGATTCCGCATTGGTGCCGTTTCCACCTTTTTCACATCGATGTTTCTGCATGGGGGGTGGCTTCATCTTGCCGGGAACATGCTGTACCTCTGGGTGTTCGGAGACAATGTCGAAGACAAACTTGGCCACGGGCGATACCTGGTGTTTTATGTTGTGTGCGGTCTCGCTGCTTCGCTCCTTCACGTGTTCATTGCTCCTTCTTCCTCCATGCCGACGGTCGGGGCAAGCGGTGCGATCTCCGGAATTCTCGGCGCATACTTGTTCATGTTTCCTCGTGCCCGGGTGGTCACGGTTATCCCGATTTTCTTCTTCCTTCAATTCGCCGAGTTACCGGCGCTGGTTGTTCTTGGTTTTTGGTTCGTGATGCAATTCTTCAACGGTTTGATCTCGCTCGGCTACGAAACTGGAGGAATGGGGGGCGTCGCGTGGTGGGCGCACGTCGGTGGTTTCGTTGCAGGCCTGATTCTCATTCTCCCGTTCAGGAAATATCGATAAGCAAAGATGGCCCCCGGACAATCGACAACTTCTGCATTCGGTGGTGTCGACATCCCCAATTACGATGTCATCATCAACTGCATGCATTGCGGGCTGTGCTTGCCGACATGTCCTACGTACGCCTTGACCGGCCTGGAGACATCCTCGCCGCGCGGGAGAATTCGTCTCATCAAGGCTGTCGCGGATGGCGATCTGCCAATCACCGAAGGATTCATCCGTGAGATGAACTTCTGCCTTGACTGCCAGGCTTGTGAGACGGCATGCCCGGCAGGGGTGAAGTACGGATCGCTTGTTGAAGCTGCGCGGGCGCAGATCTTCCAGGGAGGCCATGAGGGGAGGATGTCGAGAATAGTCAAGCGGACAATGATGGATTGGGCGTTCAGTAAGCAGAATCGCTTGAAGGCCTTGGCGCGGATGCTCCGATTCTATCAGCAGTCCGGACTTCAGCGCTTCCTGCAGGGCGCCGGTTTCTTCAAGGCTCTGTCTCGAAAGCTGCACGATATCCAACCTCTGAGTCCCAGCATCTCGAAACAATTCTCCAGCGATGTGCTGGCCGAAATCATTCGTCCCATTGGTCAACCTCTCTACCGTGTGGGATTCCTCACCGGCTGCATTATGGATGTGGCGTTCGCGGATATTAATCTCGACACCGTTGAGCTGCT
>CAZTKU010000047.1:0-16728 GCA_964614245.1 uncultured Ignavibacteriaceae bacterium | reverse complement strand
CCTTTAAATTCATCTTGTTATGAAAATATACCAAACATTGGCGCGACTATCAACGACTTCACAAAGGATACTGCTTGCGACGGCGCGGGGATCTGTTCGCCGACCCGGCGAAGATCATTACCGAATTGGCAATCGACTACAACGAATTGAGGGCGGAAAGTATCGTGCCCAAGAGGATTGGAGGGTCGCTTGAATGTGGGGCACCGGATGGATCGACAAAGTCCATCTGGCTTGCTGCCGATACGAACATTCCGATCGCGTAGTAGCTTTGGGCAAGCAGCAACCGAACTCGTTTTGTCGTCACTCGCTGGTCGTGAGAGAACACATACGACGGTTGATCGCTCAGGACGGCTCCTCCAAACGAGATGGCTCCGGCGAAGTCGTTGAGAGCGTGAAGAACGAAGGCATACCCAACGCGACAATCGTTTCGCACAGCATTCGTGATCCCTGCGAGACCAAGGGCCATCACAAAGTCGTTCTTAGCCCCAGAGAGGTCGCGTACATAGGCATACGCCCATGCGCGACCGCCGATCGCCTCTGCTCGAACGGCATCAGTCGAAGCCTTGCTGTATGCTTCCGTGAAGCTGACAATGGCTGCATCGTAGTGCTGTTCTTCAAAATTCTTCCAGGCGATTTGGAGGGAGCTAGTTTCGGGCGGCTTCTCGACCGGAGCCGTGGACGAAGAATCCTTCGAGCACCCCAGAAGGCTCACGATGAAAACCGCGATAACAGACCGTATTTGCATGGAGAGCAATTCTATAATTAAAGAGCGACTATTTCACCACAACAAGCTTTCTCACTTGAGAGAATTCCAACGTCGACAAACGGTAGAAGTACACCCCCGTCGATAAGCTGCCCGCGTCGAAAGCGACCGCAAAGCGCCCCGGCGGCCTCTCGTCATCTACCAAGACAGCGATTTCGCGTCCAAGGAGATCATAGATGCTCAGGCGGACTCGCGATGCGCTCGGGACATCGTACCTGATGGTCGTCGTTGGGTTGAAAGGGTTGGGATAGTTCTGGTACAGCGAGAACTGCGTTGGCACCGATTCAAGTTCTCCATCGACATCAGATATCTTGACCACGCCGTAGAGGCCAAGATGCATCGTGGATCCCACGAGGACACCTTGTACAGCCTCATACGTTGTCGGTATCGCGAGCCATTTTCCGTCGCGAGCGAGCGCAAGCGTCAGTTGATCGCGGCCGGCAAGTGCCAGCACCCGGATCGTGGCGGGTCGCTGGAGCTCTCCGCCCAACGGTCCAAGGGAGAACACCCTCATTGCTGATTCCGAATTCCCCGGCTTGAACGCGGGATCGCTTACCCCGTCAAATGCGGTCACGTACATCGGTTCACGGACGGATCCCGCATCGACGATAAGAGTGAGATCTCCGCTTGGCGTTGAGATCATCGCCGATTCATTTCGCTTGAGGAGCCGGGCGTTGAGTGCAGCAAGCGTGTCGCTGTAGAGAATGCCGTAGCGCTTTGCAGCACGTACTCTGATGGAGACCGTACCGCTCCCCCGCAGTTGTTGACTTGTGTCGATGAATGCTTTGGAGGTTCCGGGGATGCTGTAGAACCTGAGCGGAGTTGTGCCGGAGGATTGCGTGATCGTCCCGCTCAGGCTGGTAACCCGCAAATCTTCGGAGCTTGCAGCAACGACATCAATGAATTCACTGAGGATCGGGTTCTGCAGGAAGCCTACCGCAAGTCTCGGTGCAGCACTCGAATCGCTGTACTCGAACACTGCCCGCATCATGAGGTTGAATCCGTCAAACTGGTGATTGTTCAGCGCACTGACTTCCCTTAGCGTCTGCCAGGTGCTGGGTGCCACGGGGTGATTCGGTCCACGATAGACATACGAGTTGTCATCCTGTGTCGAGTTGTCGACAGCGACATAGGTTCCTACCGAATCGTCATCATCCTCCATGAACCCGACGTAGATCGGACCCGACAGATTGGTGAGGGATGACGAGTAGGGACTCAGATCAACGTCGACAAAAGAACCCAGCGGATAACTGTTCCGGTCAACCTGCACGAGGAAGGGGGGGATAAGATCTGCACCGGGACGTCCATTGTTGTCGCCCCACACGTGGAAGTTGAAATCCTTGTCTTCGGTCGGCAACGCAGTCCCGTTCGCAAACTCTTGATTGAACTCAACGAATAGTCTCGCCTTCCGAAGGAGATTGCCGTTCACCGCAGGCTGAAATCGGACTGCCATTCCTTTCGTCAGACGCTTGTTCCCAAATCCGATGTACGGTGCGAACTGCGGGTCGTAATGATCCGGTGCACCGTCATCGTACTTTTCTTCAGCGACGAATTGCACGACCTCGCCGGACGCTGAATAGGAATAGACACCGGCTGACACTGGCTGGGCGTTCATCACAACGAAGACAACCGATATGAAGCTCGTCCCAAGTTCGGCCGATGTAAACGGGACACCGCCGACAACATCGCGAATCCGCACTGACGATGGTCCGGACTCAACCGCGCGTACCGAAAGCCCTGAGGGGAGCGTGAAGGTAATCTTGAAATCTTTCGAATTTGAAAAGGCAATGTACTGGGCTGCCTGCTGGACCAGCGTATCAACGCGCGACACGTTGGGATCCGCAAAATCTCCCTTCAATGTCGGCCTGCCATTCAACGATCCCTTGTAACGGAATGCCGAATCGACATCGCCGGAAACCACCCAGTTGGCCGTAAAGAAGTTGCCGAGCGTGGAGGCGAATGTTGTCGAATATCCTGACTGACCGAGCGCGAGGTCAAATGCTGTGATACCGGTGCTCTTGTTTTGCGTGAAATTGGAGATAAACCTGAGGCCAAATTGTTCGGCGACGTACCTCGTCCAGAGTGTCGCTCGGCTATAATCATCCAGGGTGCTGTTCCAGTTCGTAAGCGCGACATTGGTATTAGCCAGGTAGCCCGACGGACTCCTCAACCCGAAGCCGCAGAGAGACTCAGCGTATTCCGAGAGCCCCTCATTGAAGAACGTCACCTCGAAGGGATCATAATTCCAGTGGATCAGGTGCTGGAACTCATGAGCGAGCGTTGCAAGAGCGTCGTGCGTGCGTCGCTTCCCGTTCAGATAGATTCCAGGATAGGAATCGATGTAGAGGATATCCCGCCTGTTGCTGTTCGACACTGCACCGCTCGCGGGGTCAACATCAACAGAATAGAAGAATCCGATAATGTAGCCTCCTGAACCGTTCCAGCCATCCTGGATATCACAGATCAGGAAGTGCGTTCTTCCGTCCCCCTTCCCTTTCTCGAGATTCGAATTGACGTTCGGAGGATTCCCAAACACCTCTCGGTCGATCTGCAATATCCCCTTCGTCGAATCGAGCGATGAACCGGAGGTTGAACTATCAAGGGCCGTCAAGATCGCGTTCACTTCGTTCATGGTGACATGATCGTTCGACATCTCCTGCAGCGCCACCCAGACGTAGGACATATCCCCTTGCGCTTTGAGCTCAGCCCGCACGGTGTCAAACCTGCTGTTCTGGATGTTGTACACCCAGAAGAGGTTCTGATCGCCAACGTTGAGCACCTGCGATCCTTTCCTGAGCTTGAGCGACAACTGACGGACCGACTCTTCGATACCGGGCGATTGAATCCGCGTTCTGGCCCACGCCTCGCGAATGAGCTTCTCATCGTTCACGAGCGCTGTGCCGCAACTCGCGGAATTCGCGAACGACACTGGGGCCACATCCTGCGCCCAAGAAATCCGCAGCAACGCACTCAGCACGAGACAGCCAACAAGCGTTCTTGCACCTCTACTCGACAACATGATACCGTTCAATGATGAGTGATGGAGATATTGATTTCCGCAGGAGGGGCCGACAAAAGACTTCCACTTTCCTTCCCTGCAGCTTCCAGAGCTCAGTGTACACCTTTGTTGAATCTCTGTTGATGGGATGCATCACACCGTCGGCGGTTTGCAGTGAGAGCTGGGTAAACGGCTCGTTGCCCGTCACATAGAGAACGCCCGTGAGCAATTCAACCCTGCTTGTCTCGGCGACTTTCTTGGTCTGGCAACTTGGAGAGATTGTCGACGCAAGCATCATCACAACCCATAATCCTATGTTGACCCGCCGTATCACTTCGACACTCCGCCCGTTGTTACGACCGAACAAACATACGCGAAATTGCCGCCCTCGTCTGGGCGATGTCTGCCGGATCGAAGACCCTCAGAACATAGACGAGAAGAACGAATCCACCGCACACGGCGAGTTTTGTGAGAATCCCGCTCGTCGTTGCGGGCTCGAGGTGAAGCAGAAGAAATGCTGCAACAGCAAAGAACGCCGCAATCGCAAGCCGAGCGATCTTCCCCCATTCATACGATACATGATATAACCGTTGAGACGGGAAATAGATTCCGATGGCCATCACGACGTAGCTGAGCAACGTCGCTATGGCAGCGCCCATCAGTCCGAATTTCGGGATGAGCGCATAGTTGACGGCGACATTGACGAGAGCGCCGGCCCCCGTCGCAAAGGGAAGGTATTTTGTCTTCTTCTCGAGGTAGACACCGACGACGAAATTCACGTAGGCCCCGGTGAAAACGTACGCCAGCAGAACGACAGGCACAATCGAGAGCCCGCTCCAGTAATCCGGGTGGATGAAGTACCGGCCGAGAACCTGGATCCTGACCAAGTCTTCAATAAAAACGGAGACTGTCACGAACACGAGCATCATCAAAGCGACGAAGTACGTAAAGACCTTCGCGAAGAGCTCCTTGGCGTCGTGATCTTTCGCGTGACTCAAGAAGAACGGCCGCCAGGCGTAATCGAACATCCCGACGACAAGCATCATCAACACGCCGAGCCTGTAGTTCGCCTGGTAAACTCCAAGTGTGGCATCATCGGTGAGGGCCTTGACAATTGGGCGATCTATCACTTGAATCGCGATGCCGGCTAAGCCTGCAGGAATGTAGGGCAGTCCGAACCGCATCATCTGGCCGTACAACTGCTTCGAGAAGCGAATCGTCAATTGCGGCCAGGCCAATCGAAGCAGGAAAAGAAAGGTCAGGGCAGAGGCACAGAGGTTTGCCAGGAACACCGCTTCGAGTTTCAACCGCAGCACGACAAGGAGGAGAACTGTCAGAACGACATTGATGAGGATGTTGAGAACCCGGAGCCCTGCAAAGGTTTTCGCTTTGTTTTCCATCCTGAGGTACGCAAATGGCACAACTGCAAGCGTGTCAAAGCACAGAATCCATCCGGCATACTGAATGAGGTCCGCGTGCTCTGCGGCGACGCCGATCCATCCTCCAATCGACGGCGCGAAGAGATGAATAAGGAGAGAAAAAAGCACTGAGCTGACGGCAACCGAGAAGAAGGGCGTGCTGAAGTTCTGCTGTTTGTCACCGACCTCCATCGACGACACGAACCGCATGTAGGCCGAATCCATCCCATAGCAATAGAGGACAAAGGCAAACGCGATGTAGGCGTAGATGTTGGCGACGACGCCGTACTCAGCCCTCAGGAGATAGTTCGTGTAGAACGGGACGAGGAGGAAATTGAGAAACCGCCCGATGATGGAGCTGAGGCCGTAGATCGCGGCCTCTTTGCCGAGGCGAAAGACCTTTTCAATCATTGAGGTGGGGCGTTCGAAGAGAGTATCTCACACCATCAGGTCTTCTTCTCGTCATCCACCAGCATGATCGGAATGTCGTCTTTCACCTGGTAGACGTGCCCGCACTTTTTGCAGGTAAGGCTATTCTGTTCGGGCTTGTAGTCAAGATCCCCTTTGCACTTCGGGCAACAGAGGATGTCGAGCAGTTCAGGCTTCAGCATGCGATCCCCCTGATTGTTTCATGGCTTCTTCAAGCGTCTGAAGGAACATGGCCGGCGCCCGCGTTGGTCTTCCCGTCGCGGCGTTGACAAATCCGTGCACAGTATATCCTTCAACGATCGGCTCCGTACCGCCTTCGACCACAACTCTGTACTCAATGCGAACGCGCGCCACCGGCAATTCCTTCACGATCGTTTCGATAATCAACAGATCGTCGTAGCGAGCCGATTTCTTGTATTGTGCGTGGGCTTCGATGACCGGGAGGAAAATCCCCTGGTTTTCGATCTCCGTATACGGGAGCCCGAGCGATCGAAGCAGATCGGATCGGGCTTGCTCAAAATACTCAAAGTACTTCCCGTAGTACACCGAGCGCATTTGATCAGTGTCGGCGTAGCGAACACGAATCGATGTGGAGTGCCTGATCATGGATGAGCCAGCCATCGCTCCTATTCCTTCCAAGCTCCCATCTTACTGAATTTCTCAATCCGTTTCTCCACCAACTTATCAGGTTTGATCTTGGAAAGCGCTTTGAGCTCTTCGATAAGGACATTCTTCAGGGTTACCCCGGCAAGCTCGTGATTTCGATGAGCGCCGCCGGGCGGCTCCGGGATGATCCGGTCAATAATGCCCTGCTCGAAGAGGTCTGCTGCCGTCAACTTCAGCGCTTCTGCCGCTTGTTCCTTGTAATCCCAGCTTCTCCACAGAATACTCGAGCAGGACTCGGGCGCAATCACCGAGTACCACCCGTTCTCGAACATCAAGACGCGGTCGCCCACGCCAATGCCAAGCGCTCCGCCCGAAGCGCCTTCTCCGATAATCACGACGATGATGGGTACCGGGAGATGCGACATTTCAAACAGGTTCCGAGCGATGGCTTCAGCCTGACCTCGTTCTTCGGCCTCGAGACCGGGGTACGCTCCAGGGGTGTCAAGCAGCGTGATGACGGGCTTCTTGAACTTCGCTGCAAGCTTCATGAGCCGCAGGGCCTTCCTGTATCCCTCGGGATTGGGCATGCCAAAATTCCGGTAGACGTTGGACTTCGTATCCCTCCCTTTTTGATGACCGATGATCATCACCGTTTGTCCCTCAAGGCGAGCGAATCCTGCTACGATCGCTTTGTCGTCACCAAAATACCGGTCACCGTGCAGCTCGACGAAATCCTCGGACATCATGTGGATGTAGTCGAGCGTGTAGGGGCGATCCGGATGACGCGCGAGCTGCACGCGCTGCCAACGCGTGAGATTGGAGAAGATCGATTCCCGGAGCTGGTTGACCTTTTGTTCGAGTTTCGTGATTTCATCGGCAATATCGAGGTTGTCCTCGTATTTGCGCATCTCCTCGATCTTCTGCTCTAACTCCAGGATCGGTTTTTCAAATTCCAGTACCAATTTTGTCATCGTGAGGCTCCTTTTGCCGATGATGAGCGTACAGAGGAGCTGTGTCGCACCCCCGAACTCTTGACGTGAGCACGCCGCTCCTCCTTCGTGCGTTCGAAGGCCTTATGCCCTGCTGTTTTCCCGCGCGACTGAAGGAAGGTCTTCAACAGGATCTCGATATCGAGGGCGAGTGATTGATTCTTGGCGTAGTAAACGTTGTACTGTTCCTGTTCTTCAGCTGTGAGAGATCGGTTGCCCTGAAGCTGGGTGAGACCTGTGAGGCCGGGCTTCCCCAGATAGAGCCCCAAACCTGCGCGGCCTTGCTCCTTGTCCGGATCAGCATGATGTGCGCGAAGAGTAATTCCGGCGGGCGGGCCCACGAGGCTGTGTCGGCCGGCAAGAACCGTCGGCAGTTGAAGTATGAATGCCGACCGCGACGTTTCCCTGATAAGCCTTTTGAAATATACGAAAGGATAGACGGAAATCAAGAGCAGGAGCGAGACCGCAAGATCAAAAGCTCGCTTCAATGCTCGATTCGAGGACTTTTCAATGTTGTAGGTAATCTGCACGAGAGGGAGCTCATCGAGTGTGTCGACACTTCCTTTCCCGATGATGACTTCAAGAGTATTCGGAACGAGGTGGAAGTTGACTGAATGGTCACGCGTCCGGCTGATGACAGAGAGAATATCAGAGTACGAGAGCGCTTGCGTCGAAAAGATCACATCACTCACCTTCAGATCATGAATCACCTTGCCAATATTGTCGATGCTCCCCACAATCGAAAGACCGGCGATCTGCTCGCCAATCCGTTTCCGATTCAAATCGATGAACCCCCGCACATCGTACCCGTCACTCACGCGGCTGCGTAATCGCCGGAGCAACTCCTGTGCGGCCCTGTCCGTGCCGACAACGAGCGTGCGTCTGCCAAAAATGCTCTTGCGCCCTTCCGTAACGCTCTTACCAAGGACGCGCAGCATCAGCCTCCACGATGGAAGAAGTACCGTGCTGAGAATGCCCGAGAGAATCGTGACGCCGCGACTGAAGCCATAGTCTTTGAAGAAGAATACCAGAGCAGAGACGAATACGTAGCCGAGTACCGTCGCAAGGACGGTGCGGGTTATGGACATGCGCCGGTGCGTGTACACCCCGGCCGAATAGAGACTCGCGACAACAATCACGGCGGGGACGGTGTAGATGATCGGATAGGCGTAGACCGGGAGCCGGAACACCTTCCCGAACCACAGCAGCTCCCCGAGAATCACGCTCAGGTCTACCAGGAAGACGTCGATGAGGGCAAAGCGCAGGGGCTTGAGGAAAGCCTTCAACATCGCAAGCCGGGAAGAGATCGTAATCGCCAGCCCAAGAAGAAGCGTAAAGAAATGGGTATGACTCAGATGCTTTTTCACGAACAGACGCATGGCATGGTAAAACGTGCGAATCTCGTCGAGGTTACTCCTTTTCGTGCTCTCACCTTTGTAGTGGATGATTTTCGTCGAATGCACGTAATAGTTCTTCCACCCCGCCTGTTGAATCCGGTAGCACCAGTCCAAATCCTCCCCGTACATAAAGAAATCCTCGTCCAGGCCGCCGACGTGTTCATACGCCTCGCGGCGAACCATGACGAAGGAGCCGCTCACCGCATCGATCTCATATGATTCATCGGGACTGAGATAGGTCAGATTGTATTGACCAAAAAGCCGGGAATTTGGGAACAGGGCACTGAGACCCGACATTTTCGTGAATCCAACCCAGGGGGTCGGGAAACTCCGCCGGCAAGCGAGCTGAAACGTTCCATCGGGATTAAGGATCTTGCAGCCGGCGAGCCCGACGTCAGGGTTCTCGTCGAAGAACTTGATCATCACCCGCAGCGTGTCTTCCTGAACGAGTGTGTCCGGATTGATCAGCAGCAGATACTTGCCCCGCGCGCGCTTGAGCGCAATATTGTTCGCTTTCGCAAACCCAAGATTGGTTTTCTCGGCAATGAGCGTAACAGAAGGGAAGCGGCGGCGGACCATTTCGACGCTCCCATCATCGGAGGCGTTGTCCACAACGATGATTTCCCCTTTGATGCCCCTCATGGCTTTCTGGAGCGACACGAGAGCGTGGTGAAGGAAATCTCGCACGTTGTAGTTAACGATGATGACGGAAAGCTGGACCGACGCAGTATGTGGTCGTTTACCAGACATCGATGAATGTCACGCAAAGACGCGCGCCTCAGGATTCCGCTCATACCGCTGTGCGGCATGCCGCCTTATCCGTATTTTTTTCAAGCCGGCACGAGCCGGATTGAGAGAGCAGGAACGCGGAGGCGCAAGGTTATGACTAATCAAGAAACACGTGGTAGATCGTATGGTCGTCGAACGAGCCGAGACTACACGTTCAAATGTCAAACTTGAGCTAATCCCTCAGTCGATCATGCCGGCTCCCCACGGCTTCAGCCGTGGGTACGCAAGCAGTCAACGCAAAGGAAAAACCGATTCATCGGTTTCGATAATCGAAAAGCTCCTCGATCTCACGCTCGGAATATCCGTAATCTTTGAGCATCTCCGTATACTCCTCCATGAACGTTTTCCTTCGATGATGCTCATCTTGAGTCTCAATGTAGCGCTTGACAGTACCGACGTTTTGATAACCCGCGGAAAGCGCCGCATAGCCCGTTTGCCAAGAGAATTTGGGTTTGATGATGTTGTGTTCATTGATCCAGTGCGATGATTCTCCCTTGACGAGCTTTGCGATATCCTCAATCTTTTGATCCCGACCAAGCAACACAAGCAGATGCACATGCTCCGGCTGGATGTTTAGCGCCTCAAGGCAGAGGTTGTTTTGACCCGCGTACTCACTGATGTGATTTTTCACCTGCTCACGAGCGTCACCGATCAACAGCCGTTCACCATACTTGGTGCTCTAGATGTAGTGGATGTGCACTTTCACCAATGAGTGCGACATCAGGTGCCTCCTTGTCTGAAACCGTTTAAACGGTTTCAGGCTGTTCTCTCTTATTTATGTTATCCCTGAAGTCGTGGTCTCACGGCGCTACTGTCAAGATTTTTTCTTGCCTACATCGTATCGTCAACATAGATTACACACCATCAAACAGACTCTTGAATTTCAGTCTCCACACCATCCACACCGCTTCATAAACTATGTGCTTCGACATCTTTGAAGAGCCCACCCTGCGGTCCACAAATACAATCGGAATCTCGCAGATGTGAAATCCTTTCTTCCATGCGCGAAAATCCATTTCAATCTGAAACGCATATCCATTGGAATGAACAGCGTCGAGATTGACGCTTTCCAGCACTCGGCGATTGAAACACTTGAAGCCACTTGTCGCGTCCTTGACGGGCATCCCCGTGATGATGCGCGTGTAGAGGTTTGCCCCATAGCTCAGGAGCAATCGCCGCATCGGCCAATTGACGACGTTGACGCCCGAGATATATCGTGATCCAATGACAAGATCGCACTCTTGGGCCTTCTTCAGGAGATTCAGCAACTCGGCCGGGTCGTGGGAAAAATCAGCATCCATCTCGCAGACATAGTCATAGCCGTTCGTCAGCGCGAATTTGAACCCTGCAACGTACGCCGTGCCTAAACCCATCTTTTCCGGGCGCTCAATCAGGTGTACCCTCGACGCTGTTGTTTGCATCTCCCGAACAAGTCGCGCGCTTCCGTCAGGTGAATTATCATCCACGATGAGGACCTCAAAGTGGCTCCCGAGGTTCAGAATCTCCGGGATCAACCTCGGAAGGTTCTCTGCTTCATTGTACGTCGGTATGACGACGAGACAGCGCTTCATGGGAAGATTGGAGGCTTTGATCGGATTGGCTCAGGTCAAACCGTATTAATTCCCGACCGCTTCGCGCACGGCCGTGACGATGTATTGTTGATGTTCCTCGGTCAACTCAGTGTGCATGGGAAGTGAAAGGACTTCTTCCGACGCGCGCTCGGTAACGGGAAATGATCCCCGCGGACCCCCGACGTGCGCGTACGCTTGCTGCAGATGAAGCGGGATCGGATAATAGATCGCGTGGGGGACCTTTCGTTCCACGAGGTGACGGGCGACCGCATCCCGGTTCTTCAACCGCAGAGTGTACTGGTGAAAGATGTGCCTTGCGTACGGCGCTTCGTACGGCGTGACGACATCGGCGCCGCTGAAAAGCTTGTTGTAGGCTCTGGCAGCACCGCGTCGAGCTTCATGCCACTGCTCGAGATTCCTCAGCTTCACATTCAGAATCGCAGCCTGGAGTGTGTCGAGACGGCTATTGACCCCGATGATCTCGTGGTAGTATCGTTTCTTCGATCCGTGAACAACGATCATCCGCACTTTCTCTGCCAACACCGCATCGTTCGTGACCACCATGCCGGCATCTCCAAAGGCCCCGAGGTTTTTGCTCGGGAAGAAACTGATGCATCCCAGAGTTCCGATTCCTCCCACTTTCCTTCCTTTGTATTCAGCTCCCATCGCCTGGGCGGCATCTTCAATGATCGGAAGTCCATGCTTTCCGGCCACCTCGAGAATTGCGTCCATATCGGCTGGCTGACCGTAGAGGTGGATTGGCAAAATTGCTTTGGTCCTCTTTGTGACCGCGGACTCGATCTTGGCCGGGTCGATGTTGAAGGTCAAGGGCTCGATGTCGACATAGACCGGCTTTGCGCCGAGCAGCACGATCGTTTCCGTCGTTGCGACGAAGGTAAACGGTGTTGTTACGACCTCATCCCCCGGACCGATACCGAGCGCCATCATCGCCACCAGCAAGGCATCCGTTCCCGAGGCACATCCGATCGCAAATCTGGTGCCGAGGTAAACTGCCACCGCTGTCTCAAACTCGCCCACATCCCTCCCCAGAATATATTGGCCGGAGTCAAGAACGCGGTGGATCGCCTGGTCGATCGCCGGTTTGATCTTCTGGTACTGCGTGACCAGATCGACCATCTGAAGCTTCGGTTCATTCATCTTACGTGTGTCCTTTTCCTGTCAACATCACATAGAATGTATTGAAAAGAATCTTCAAATCCATTCGCCACGACATGTTCTCAATATAGAAGAGATCGTACTTCAACTTCACTTTCACATCTTCGATGGACTCATCGTACTTGTATTTCACCTGCGCCCAACCCGTAATGCCCGGGCGCACTTTGAGACGGCGCTTGTAGAGCGGAAGTTCCGACGAGAGCTTTTCCACAAAGAATGGGCGTTCGGGACGCGGCCCCACCAGACTCATGTCTCCGCGCAAGACGTTGATGAACTGTGGAACCTCGTCGATGTGCAAGCGGCGGATGAGCTTTCCGATTCTGGTAACACGGGGATCCTTTTTCGATGCCCACACCGGGCCGGAGTGTTTTTCCGCGTCAGAATACATCGAGCGGTACTTGACGATGTTGATGATCTTGCCACTGCGCCCAACGCGTTCCTGTCTGTAGAGAACCGGGCCGCGCGAATCAATCTTGATGCAGAACGCCACGAGCAACCACAGAGGCGAACCGACGGCGAGAATGAGTGAAGCAACAACGACATCAGCGACGCGCTTGAGCGACTCCTCCCAGGGCTTCATGATCTCCGGCATCACGTCGATCAGCGGGAAGCCATAGATGGAGCTGATGCGCGCCTGGCCGCTGACGATGTCGTACATGTCCGGCATGATCTTGAGACCGACTTCAAAACCGTTGCACGCGTTGATGATGTCGATGAGCTTGTCGTGTTCGGTTGAATCGAGGCCGATCAGCAGCTCGCGTATCTCGTGCCGCCGAATGAGCGAAGGAATATCGTCGATCGAACCCAGGACCGGGACACCCCTGTAGTCGGGTCGTTTTGCCTTCTTGCTCGGCGCAGGCTTTCCTATCTTCACGAACCCTACCACCTTGTATCCCAGCGTCGGGTATTTCAGGACCATGTCACAGAGTTCATAGGCTTTGTGCGACCAGCCGACGATGAGCGTATTGCGCGCGCCGATACCGGCCCCCAGGAGACGCTTCTGGACGGCACGAATCCCCAACCTCCCACTGCTGACAAAGACAAACAGGAGGACCCAGTACGCGACGATGAGACCGCGCAACCCTGGCTGCGCGCTCGCCGACTCATCGTCGATGAATATCAAAAAGAACAGCACCAGCGCCCCAATACCCGTCGTGCGGAACAACGTGATCAGCTCGTCGAGGCGGGATTGGGCATACCACGAGCGGTACAATCCGAAGAAGGCAAATAGCAGAAGCCAGTACACGTAGACCGCCGCCATCGGCAGCAACAGCTCCGGCTCGATTGCATAGAAAAACCAACCCGTGCGCACGCGCAACCAGTAGTACGCCGCGTAGGCGAGATTAACGGTGAGAAAATCTAGAAAGAGAAGCAGTATGCGCTCGGTGCGTTTGCTCATTGGAGAATCGCTAGTATCTTCTCCGCCGCGTGCCCATCTCCGTACGGATTCCGTTCAGAAGAGACAGGAGTTGCAGATCTGATCTGTTTCTCTGTTGCAGATACGATCTTGTCTCTGTTCGTGCCCACCAATTCCGAGATTCCTAAGTGCACGCTTTCCATTCTTTCGGTAACGTCGCGAAGAACAACGCAGTATTTCCCAAAGGAGGGTGCTTCTTCCTGAATACCGCCTGAGTCCGTCAGCACAAACGCGCAATTCTTCAGGAGCGTCAAGAGTTGAAGGTATGGCACAGGTGGAACAAGCAAAACGTTTGCCAGCCCGCCAAGAAGTTCATACGCAGCCTTTTGAACATTTGGATTGAGATGGACGGGATAAACAAACTGATGATCGGGGAACATGATTGCGCATGTCCTGATGGCATCACACAGGTTCTTGAATCCCTGCCCGAAGCTCTCTCTTCGATGTGCCGTGATCAGGAGATAGGGCGAGCGAATGTTTGGAATGACCGACGAGGTGCCGTCCAGCGAATGGCGTTGCCGAATGATGCGAACCGCATCGACGATGGTGTTTCCTGTCAGAAAAATCCTGGACTCGGGGACCCCTTCCCTCCGAAGATTTTCCACCGCGAAGGGGGTTGGACAGAAGTTGTAGGTGGTGAACGAATCGATCACGCGGCGGTTGCATTCTTCCGGATACGGCGCGTCGAGGTTGAAACTCCGGAGACCGGCTTCAACATGCGCGACCGGGATCTTCATGTTGAATCCACTCAGCGCAGCCATTCCTGCAGTGGTGGTGTCTCCCTGCACAACAAGGACATCCGGCTTCAGTTCATCGAGGACTCTTGGCAAGCGCTCAAACACTGCGTGACAGATCTGATTCAGCGTCTGGTTCGGGCGCATGATGCTGAGATTTCTATCCGGCTTCAGCCTGAAGATCGCGAGCGCTTCATCAGCCATCGCCTGATGCTGTCCTGTCAGGCAAAAACTCAGCTCAAGCCTTCCCTGCAGCTGTTCCTTTGCGTGAAGGATCACGGGCGCGAGCTTAATGATTTCTGGTCTGGTTCCTGCGACGATGAGTACGTTCTTCAATTTCAATTCCAATGCCTATCGCAAAGCGAAAACTTCAAGAATTAGTGCGCAGTAGTCACGTCAACGCGTTGCGCCTGAAGTTGGCTTCTCCGTTCCGATCGGCACGTCTCTGACAGCTGATGACATGCCCGGCGCAAAACTTGCCGAAGCCTTTATGTTTTCCCATTCCTGCCGGAACCACTGCACGGTCTTGGCAAGTCCCTCCTTGAAGGAGGTCTTTGGTTCGTAACCGAGGAGGTCCCGCGCCCGGTCAATCGATGCCAACAGGCGGCTCTTGGTGTCCCATTTCCTTCGCTTAGAAAAGAGGATCCCCGTCTTGTTTCCCGTCAACTCGTTGATCATGGTTGCCAGGTCGCTGATGCGCGTCTCGACTCCCGAGGCCAGATTCATCTCTTGCCCGATCGCTTTCTCGAAATACCCTGCCCGCATCATCCCGTCCGCGATGTCTTCGACATAAGTGAAGTCACGCGTTTCTTCACCTGTGCCGGTGATCGGGAGCTGCTTGCCTTGAAGAGCCCAAAAAATAAAATTCGGGATCACGTTGCGATACTGCCCCGGGACTTCACCGGGTCCATACGAATTGAAGAACCGCGTCTTCACGACCGGGAGGTTATAATGATTGAGGAAGAAGTTACAATAGAGCTCCCCCAGCATCTTTGTGATCTGATACGGCGTGCTCAGGTTCATCGACATGAATTCCTCACGCAGCGGCAGTGGCGCCGAGCTGCCGTAGATCGAGCAGCCCGAAGATGCATACACAAAGCGTTGTACGTTTGTGAGCTTTGAATACTCTAGAATGCGAAGCGTCCCCATTCCGTTGGTCATGAGGTCGGTTTCCGGGTGATCGATGCTGTTTTGGTTCGCGAAGAACGCAGCGAGATGAAACACATATTGCGGTTCCTCAAAGAAGATCCGCTTCAGCTTCACTTCATCCAGAACGCTTCCTTCGACAAACATCATATTGGAAACGGCTGGCAGATTCCAGCGCTGGCCAGATGTCAGGTCGTCCAGCACAATCACCATGGCAGCTTTGGCTTCGCAAAGTCTTCGAACGAGCGTCGATCCAATTGCTCCGGCTCCGCCCGTTACGAGAATGCGTTTTTCTTTGTACCAAGATCGGTAATCGGTCATCGTCCTATCGTTCCTTCCCTTCTCTGTTCACGATACGATTGAAGATTTGTTCATAGAGGCTCGTACACACTTCAGCGGAGAAGTTCTTCTCGACAAACGTTCTCCCATTCCTTCCGTACCTCAAGGTTTCGTCAGGGTTTTTGTACATCGATTCGATCGCTTCAGAGAGTCTCGACGGGCTTTCCGGTTGAACGCACAGGCCACATTGAGCTTCTCGAATGATGGCCGGTGCGTCTCCCGCGAGCGGCAGACTCGCGATCACAGCGCGTCCCGCCGCCATAATGCTCAGAACCTTCGAAGGAACAACCGGCGTCTTGACCTCTTTCCGGAGCGTGACAAGACACACATCTGAAGCGTGCAAGAGCTCTGCGTATTCTCTCTTCGAAAGCATCGGGAGGAAGCAGACATTCGTCATGCCTTCTGCCCTTTTGACCAGGCGCGCTTTTTCCATGCCATCACCGACGATATAGAACATGATGTCAGGCTGATCTCTTAACATCTTTGCAGCGTCAATCACGATATCCAAGTCTTGGGAGAGACCAATAACTCCCGCGAACGAAACCACGAACTTGTCCTTGGCTATTTCATAGCGTTCTCGGAACGCATTGACCCGCTCGCCTGGCGCCAATTCTTTCGTATCGACCAGGTTTGGCACAACGAATGTCTTCTCTGATCTCCCGCCGCACCGGACGACGTGCTCTTTGTTTCCCGGTGAATGGACTGTGACAGCGTTCACCCGCTTGTAGAGATAGGATTCAATGCGTCTGAAGAGACCGACGAGCACCTTGTTGCGAAGCAGTCCCAGGTCGATTGCACTCTGCGGAAACAAGTCTTGGACATTAAGAACGTCTGACGCTCCCTTAAACGGTCGAAGAAGCAGGCCGGCCAACCCAAGAAACAGCGGCGGCGAATACACCACGATGACATCAGCCCGCTCCCGATCAAGAAAGAGACCTGAGAAGGAAAGAGCCATC
>CAZTKU010000046.1:1465-17156 GCA_964614245.1 uncultured Ignavibacteriaceae bacterium | reverse complement strand
TATTACATCTTCAATCTTGAGCAACACGCCATCGAGATTCTCGCGGATGTCAGTGTTCGAGAAACGGAGAAAGCGGATTCCGAATTGAATGATAGAATTCTCGCGTTCCGTGTCCTTCTCGGCTGCACCAGCAGCAAAATGGCTGTCACCATCAACTTCGATCGCAAGCTAAAGCTCGGGACAATAGAAGTCGATAGAATATCTCCCGACACCGTATTGGCGACGGAATCTGTGGCCGCCCATCTGTTTTCTTCTTAGCTTTGACCAGAGAATCACTTCAGCTTCAGGCATGCTTTTGCGCAACATTCTCCGCGTCTGTTTGCCTGAATTGATATTAAACACCCTGGTCATCAACCTCTACCTCCCCCCGCCACTCCCGCTGTACGGTTCCGCTTTTCAGAATCCCGCTCCCGAAGCGGAATCCAGAAAGCGGGAGATCCCGCCATATCTGTATGAATTGTTGAGGCGGGAAAAGCATGGCGCCCGCCAGAACGCGGAGCGGGCTGGGGCAAGCCGATCCGGCTTCCGCAAAACAGATGGCGGACAAGTCGTCGGATCGACCCCTCCTTGTGAAGGAGGGGAAAAATACTTGGCTTGGATAATTACTGCAGGATTGTTTGTCCCCCTTCGCAAGTGCGACGCGATCTGATTCACAGGATCGCAGGGGGTCTGCTTTTCTCTACATCCTTATCAAGCAGGGGAAATATATTGCGAGATTATTGAATGGCAATGCTTCGCACCCTCTCACAAGTCCCAAAGGGGTCCTTTCGACAAGCGACGAGCTCCGCAGACGGTCAGGGGATACAGCACTACCAAAAAACGATACTATTCTTTTGGCGGTGGCGCGAGTGACCCCCTGATCGCAATCCCATACCGCAGTCCACGATCACTCACCGTAATTCGATCCGCATTCAATCTCTTCATCACTTCCATCAGAATGATGATTCCCGCTAGCAGGACGTCTGCTCGACCCGGAAGGATCTGCGGGTAATCCAGCATTTCATCAATTGTCTTGATTCTCAGTTGGTTGAAGATCCGCTGGATCGTCTCGAATGTCAAGATGTGTCCGCTCACGCGCCGGGGATCATACGTCGGCAGCTGCAGATCAAGTGCTGCGAGGGTGGTGAGCGTCCCCGCCACGCCGATGAGCTGAGTGCGTGATGGGAGGGAGGAGATTGAAGCGACCTCGGCACGAATCTCGTTGAGGGCCTGGCTCATCGAGAGAGAAGAGGGGGGTGAAATCTTCAACACCCGCTCGGTGAGCCGGACGCAGCCAATGTCCAGGCTCTGTTTCTTCTGGAGCGTGTCGTTGATCCCGAAGGTCAGTTCCGTGCTTCCTCCCCCGATGTCGAGCACACCAAAGTACTCCGGTTTGCCGGGCTTCTGAAACTCCGAGATGGCACCCAGATAGGTCAGCTCTGCTTCCTCGTCTCCCGAGAGGATTCTGATTCCAAAGCCAAGTTCTTCCGCGATGAGTCGAATGAACTGATCTCTGTTGCTTGCGTCGCGAAGCGCACTTGTCCCGCAGGCGACGATTCTTTCAGATCCACACTCGTCAGAAACTTGCTTGTAGGAGCAGAGGAAGCTCAATGTCCGTTCGATTGTTTCTCCCGCTATCGCGCGAGACCGGTCGACACCCGTCCCCAACCGTGCAATCACATGCTCATCTCGCACCGTCTTCAGCGTGCCGTCAGGTGCGATGTCTGCGATCAGCATCAGTATGGTGTTCGTTCCTATGTCAATCGCGGTCAGGCGCATGGATGTTTGTCAGAACAATGGCAACCCATTCATTTTCATCGACGATTTCAAGGGGAACCACATCTCGCTGGGACAGGAAATCCATGAACTGGGCGAGATCGGAAGCCAACAACCCTGAGAGGATCACGATACCGTCGGGTTTCAGTTTCTTCAGCAGGTCGGTCATCGACTTCGTGATCGTGGGCATGTCGATGTTGGCGACCACCAGGTCAAACTTCTGGTCAGGCAGTCGCTGCACGTCACCTGTTATCACCTTGACGCTTCCGGTCACGCGATTCTTCTTCACATTTTCCCTCGCGTTTTCGGCCGCCCATTCGTCGTTATCGATGGCGACTGCTGAACGCGCCCCAAGTTTGACGGCGGCAATCGCCTGAATGCCCGTGCCTGATCCAAAGTCGAGGACGCGAGCTCCAGGTCTGATATACTCCTGCAGCAACACAAGGCAGAGGCGGGTGGTCTCATGGTGACCCGTTCCGAACGACATCTTCGGATCGATATGCAGGACAATCTTGCCTCTCTGCCGGACACCCAGCTTCTTCCACGATGGCTTGATGATGATCCGATCCGTTGCTTCGACGATGCCGGCGTGTTTTTCCCACTGTGCGTTCCAGTTCTGCTCGCGGATGGCTGCCTTCTCAAACTGCACATCCATCGCAGGGAACTCTCGTTTGATCGCTTCCTGCACCGACCGCAGTCTACCCTCCAGCCTTGATGTCCAGCGCCTCTGCTCGATGCAGCAATCAAGCGAACGCTCTTCCTGCAGAAATCCGCCGAAGCCGAGCGCGGCAAGGTGCCCCACGAGCAAATCCTGATATTCCGGCGTAACGTGGAATGTGATTTGAATCCAGAAACGCTTCTTCATGCTTCTGCCGAGTATCTTTTCCGAAGAATTCCTTCGACGAGGTCATTGTTCATTTCCAGCCAGTAGATCTGGTCCTGGTAGTTTTCCTGCATCTTCCTGTCCGCTTTGTTGTAGCGTACGTTCAGACCGTAGATGAGCCACACCGCAACCGTGAAGGCGGTGAGGGACTGCAAATCAGAAAGGGTCAGGCCGGAAGAGATCTCAACGCCCAGGACTACCAGGGAGAGTACTGCAAACCAGAACGACGTCCGACGAATCTGAATCATGATGTGATAGATGGTGCCAAAGAAGAATATCTTTTCGTGAAAGACGAGAGGCATATGGTTGTTCAGGAGGTAAAAATAGAACTGTCGGGCTTCGCTGTCTCCGAGAGCGCGAAGGCCTGACATTGCCCGTGACTTGTTCTTCAAGTACAGGCTCGGTTGATTCTCCTGAAATGCCCTTCTGCGCTTTGTGCTCTCTTTTGCATAGAGTGTCAATCCGGCCACCATCCCGACGGCGATGAACACGAGCAGAAGCGTCAGCCCATCGAGAGCGAAGAGCGGGAAGTATCGTGAAATGCCCGACAAGTAGAACAGGAAGATCAGCGTTGCACAGTAGTAGCCCGGAGCGAGGATGCGAACAGCTTCGTGCGAGCTGAAGGAGGATGAGTTTTGACCCATGGTGTTATTGGACGAATGAGGCTTTTGAATAGATTATGGCAAGCAACACCCGGCCGACTGCAGCCAGACTCGCGCTGCTGCATTTGTCAGGTGTGTCAGCGAGCGTGTGCCAGTATTTGTTAGATGCGTCGGGATAGGCAAAATCGATCAGGTTAACCGTCCGGATTCCCGCTTCATTCAAAGGAAGGTGATCGTCGGAGATATCGCTACCTGGTGCATCGATGAATTGGGGGATGTCGAGATCCCGTGCCGTGCTGAAGAGCAGATTCATCAGCTCCGGCGCGTACCGGTCTGAATTGACTTCACGAGGAATCCGCAACTCCCTGTCTCCAATCATGTCAATATTGATCCCGAAGCGCGGATTGAAGTCGGGCGGCCGATTCCTGGCAAAGTACTTTGCTCCAGCGGAAAATGTCTCCGGCCTTCCTGTTGTGCCGAGGTCCTCTCCATCAAACAGAACAATGTCGACGCCGATCGAGGGCGCATTTAGCCTCATTTGACGGGCGATCTCCAGCAGCACAGCGACACCGCTCGCGCCATCGTTTGCGCCGAGAATCGGTCTTTTGTGATTCTTAGGATCAGAATCCTGATCGGCCCACAGGCGAGTGTCCCAATGGGCAGAGAGGACGATCCGTCGCCTCGCAGTCGAATTGAACGCACACATGATGTTCGTGAGCAAAACCGCCTTTCCAGTCGAGAGCGTGAATGGGAATTGCTGGAGCTGCACGTCATCAGCGAATTTCTTCAATTCATTCTGCAGGAAATTCAAACACCGTTCGTGTCCTGCCAGTCCCGGTCCTCTGGGTCCGAATTGTGTTTGCTTCACAAGGTAGTTGAATGCACTCTTGCTGTCGAACGTTGGAGGTGCAGAGGAGTCTTGCATCAAGCGTTTCGCTGATTGAGAGCTTGGATCTTGATTGAAGATGGCCCACGCGTCCGGTGATGAAAGGAGCATCGTCAGGGACAGGGCGAACGATGTTGGACAAAACTGCATGGGATAATAAGCTGTGATGGTTGTCTACGGTTGCCGAACGGCGATTCTTCCCGTTCGACTGAAACCGGCAAGCAACGCGCCGATCCTGTCTTGAGCCTGCTGGTAGAGTCTCGTCGGATAAATGAAGTTCTGCATGGACATCGAAAACATCAGCCGTTCGTCATCGAGCGTTGTCACATACCCGGAAAGCGAGCTCACAGCGCTGATCGTGCCGGTCTTTGCGCGCAAGTTACCTTCAGCAGGCGTGCCCTTCATCCTATCCTGCAACGTCCCATCAACGCCTGCGATCGGCAGTGATTCATAGAACAAAGGGAAGATCGCGTCGCGCTTAGCCATGGAGTCAAGGAGCTGCGCAATCATTTCTGCCGTGAGCAAGTTGTACGAGGAGACTCCAGAGCCATCCGCGATGTGGTATCTCGTCGTGTCGATGCCGAGGGAATCCAGGAACTCGTTGATGACGTAAATCCCACCTTGCGCACTGGCCGGTGTGCCCCTCCTCACGGCGCAGAGCGTCTTGAGGGTCAACTCGGCTGAGAGGTTATCGCTTGTCTTGTTGAGATTCACAATCATCGAATCCAGACCGCGATAGTGCACGGCGAGCTCACGCGCAAACGAAGGCGCCGCGCAAACAGCGGGCTCCTGATCAACCGAGATGCTATCTCGTCTGA
Source organism: uncultured Ignavibacteriaceae bacterium (assembly GCA_964614245.1). GTDB lineage: Bacteria > Bacteroidota > Ignavibacteria > UBA10030 > UBA10030 > VGWB01. The sequence goes on along the minus strand of CAZTKU010000046.1, from coordinate 12,212 downwards.
GCGCTTCCGTGAGCAGACGAGCCGCGTACAGCTCCGGCTTCCAGACGCTGATCTGCCTCTCAACGGGCTTCACTCCTGCCACGATCTCCCCATCGATCATGATAGTATTCTGCCGCTCCTTAAATGGCCTGGTCACGTCAAGCGGTTGGACAGCAGTGTCGGCGACGGTTCGTGCCGTGTTTATCAGAGAGACGTAATCGGTCGAAGGCTCGATCCGCACCTGGACTGGATCGCCCGCCTGCTGGCCGGGTGCGATTTCTACCCTGACGCAATTGTCATTAATGGCAAGGGGGCTGATGAATGCGGCAAATCCGTAGGGCTCGTCGTCCCACATCCAGCCGGAACCCCAGTAAAAATCATCAAAATATGAGACATCTGCGAGAATGCGGCCGCGCACTTCCTTGATCCCTTGCGCTTTGAGTTGTCGAATCAAGGTATCAAGATCCGTCGTCTTCAAGTCTGGGTTGCCATATCCCTTGAGATACAGATTCCCGTCAACGATTCCCTCTCGTACGGTGGTGTCGGCCAGGAGGGCAGTCTTGAACTTGTAGTTTTTCCCGAGTATCTGCAACGCAGTTGCCGATGTCAGGAGTTTCATGTTCGATGCGGGACGCATCAAGAGCCTGCTGTCGCGCTCGTAGAGTATTTCTCCCGACTCGAGAGACACAACCTTGATGCTTGTCCGCGCCGGCACGAAGATCGAATCAGACAGTATCGTGTCGATGTCGTACTGCAACGCTTGGATGGGATCGGACGGCCTTCCAACCGATCGAAATGCAGAACAACCGGTCAGCCACGCAAACGCAGCAGCGAGCATGATGGTTAGTCGGAGAAACGAAAGAGGTGGCATTGCTCTGAGAACCTTCGTCGTGTCAGCGTTCGTGAGTCGAGAACCTTGTGCAACCGGATGAAGATCGTTCGCGGTCGAAACAAATTTCAAGCTAAAAAGGGTCAAATGCAACCGCTCGAGGTGAGGAGTGATTTCTTGACTGCGCGTCGAAAAAGAGGTATATTTTATCCGGTGATTTTTACACGAAATCTGTTGGAGAGGTTTTCATGCTGCAGTTTTTCAGGAAGCTGTTCGGATCGAAGCACGAGCGCGATATTCAGAAGCTCTTGCCGCTCGTGCCAGACATAAACGCGCACGGCGAGCAGCTGCAGAATTTGAGTGACGATGAGCTCCGTGGAAAAACCGCGGAATTTCGTGTGCGCGTCAAAGGTGCAACACAAGAGATTGAGTCTGAAATCGCTCAGCTCCAGGAATCGCTGAAAGAAGACCTTCCGTACGGTGAGCGTGAGGGGATCTACAACCAGCTCGATGAACTCAACAAAGAACTGGATGCAAAGATCGAGGAAACACTCAACGAGATCCTGCCCGAGGCATTTGCGGTCGTCAAGGAAACGTGTCGGCGACTGCTGGGGGAGACGTGGGAAGTTGCGGGAAACAAGACCGTCTGGGATATGGTCCCGTTCGACGTTCAACTCCTCGGCGGGGTCGTGCTTCACCGAGGGAAAATTTCCGAAATGGCGACGGGAGAGGGGAAGACGTTGGTGGCCACACTGCCAATGTATCTCAATGCCCTCCCAGGCAGAGGCGTTCATATCGTTACGGTCAACGACTATCTGGCTCTTCGTGATAGCCAGTGGATGGGAAGAGTCTTTGAATTCCACGGGTTCAAGGTCGGATGCATTCTGCAGCAGATGGACCCGGCTCAGCGGAAGGTCCAATATGCAGCGGATATTACCTACGGCACGAACAACGAGTTCGGATTCGACTACTTGCGCGACAACATGGTTGTCAGCGCCGACGAGATGGTGCAGCGGGGGCACAACTATGCCATCGTTGACGAGGTCGACTCTGTCTTAATCGACGAAGCGCGAACCCCGCTGATCATCAGCGGCCCCGTAGCGGTTGAAGACCATAAGTTCAATGAAATGAAGCCGTTCTTGGAGCGGCTGGTGAACGCACAGAAAAGCCTGGTCGCCAAAATCACGGCTGACGCCGAGGCGTTGCTCCAGCAGAACAAACTGGAGGGAGCCGGCGTGCTTTTGCTGCGGGCCCAGCGAGGTCTGCCGAAGAACAAGAAACTGCTCAAACTGTTCGCCGAGCCGGAGAACAAGACTTTGGCCCAGAAGACCGAGCGGACCTACATGCAAGACCAGTCTGCTCGAATGCACGAGATAGACGACGAGCTCTATTTTAGCATCGATGAGAAATCGCATACGATCGATCTTACGGAAAAAGGTCGGGAGTTTCTGGCGCAAGTCTATCCTGGACACGACAAGGAGTTGTTCGTCATCCCCGATATCACGACCGAATTCAGCTTGATCGAGGGGAACGCAAACATTTCCACGGAGGAAAAGCAGCGCAAGAAGGACGAGATCAACAAGCTCTTCGCCGAGCGCAGTGACCGTATCCATACCATCCTTCAGCTCTTGAAAGCCTACGCCCTCTACGAGAAGGACGATGAATACGTTGTTTCCGAAGATGGCAAGGTCATGATCGTGGACGAATTCACCGGCCGTCTGCTTCCGGGGCGGAGATACTCCGAGGGCTTGCATCAGGCGATTGAAGCGAAAGAGGGTGTCAAGGTTGAGCGCGACACCCAGACCCTGGCGACGGTGACGCTGCAGAACTACTTCCGGCTCTACAAGAAGCTCGCTGGAATGACAGGAACCGCGGAGACTGAAGCAGCGGAGTTTTTCGATATTTACAAACTCGACGTCGTGGTGGTTCCGACCAACCGTCCGATGGTACGCAAGGATGACGACGACCAAGTGTACAAGACGATACGTGAAAAGTACAACGCTGTCATTGCGGAAATTGAGGAATGTCGCGCGATCAATCGCCCGGTGCTCGTCGGGACGACGAGCGTGGAGGTTTCCGAGACGATCAGCCGCATGCTCAAGCGGAAGGGGGTACCGCACAATGTGCTGAACGCCAAGCAGCATCAACGGGAGGCGGAAATCGTCGCCCACGCCGGTTTGCCCGGCGCAGTGACGATTGCCACGAACATGGCGGGTCGTGGCACGGATATCAAGCTCGGCCCCGGAGTGAAAGACGTCGGCGGCCTGCACATCATCGGCACGGAGCGCCACGAGGCCCGGCGAATCGACCGACAGCTTCGAGGGCGGTCAGGCCGCCAGGGTGATCCCGGGTCGTCCCGGTTTTATCTTTCACTCGAAGACGACCTGATGAGGCTCTTCGGCAGCGAGCGGATTGCCCGCATCATGGATCGGATGGGATTGAAAGAAGGGGAGGTCATCCAGCACCCGATGATCACGCGTTCCGTCGAGCGCGCGCAGAAAAAGGTCGAGGAGAACAACTACGGCATTCGAAAACGGCTGCTCGAGTACGACAACGTCATGAACCAGCAGCGCGAGGTGATCTACTCTCGCCGACGGCACGCGTTGTTGGGTGAGCACCTGCGGGATGATATCTTCGATATGGTGCGCGACCTCGCCGCAAAGACCGCCGAGCGGTACTTCACAGAAGGAAACGTCGAGGGACTGAAGACCGAAGTGCGGTCGAAGTTCTTGGTCGATCTCAAGCTCAGTCCGGATGAGTTTCAGACGCTTGGTGAAAGCGGATTGGCCGACAGAATCGTTAAGGAGGCTGAGGAGTTCTACCGGCGGAAGGAGGAAACGATCGGGCGTGACATGATGGGGCTGCTCGAGCGGATGGGAATGCTCCAGGTTATCGACGCCAAATGGCGCGATCATCTGCGGGAGATGGATGACTTGAAGGAGGGTATTCACCTGCGCGGGTACGGTCAAAAGGACCCGCTCGTTGAGTACAAGACGGAAGCATTCAGGATGTTCATGGAGATGATGGATATGATCACAGATGAAGTGATCGACATTGTCTTCAAGGTCTACCCGGAGACCCCCGAGCAATTGCCAACCCAGCGAGCTCGACGACTCATGCGGCCTCAGGAAATGGTACTCACACACGAAGAGGCGCTTGGGGCAGGATTCCAGGCAAATCGCGAGCCGATTCCCGCTGGTGCCACAGAGCACGCTCAGGCGGGAAAAGCAGGACAGAAGCAACAGCCGGTTCGGGTGGGGCAGAAGATCGGAAGAAACGATCCATGTCCGTGTGGCAGCGGAAAGAAGTATAAGAATTGTCATGGGGCGTGAGCTCGCGGAATTGGACCGCAAGTGACCATCCCTATTGCCCGGCGCTCTCGCAACTCACTAACATGAGAACAGTATGAAGAAAATCGAAGCCATTATCCGTCCGTTCAAACTCGATGATGTGCGTGAGGCACTTTCGGAAATTGGTGTGCGCGGGATGACGCTGACGGAAGTGAAAGGATATGGGCGACAGAAGGGGCATACGGAGCTGTACAGAGGTTCAGAGTATAAGATCGATTTCCTGCCCAAGATTAAGATGGAGATCATCGCCGAGGACTCGATGGTCGACAACATCGTCTCGACAATCATCAAGGCGGCGAAGACCGGGCAGGTGGGAGATGGCAAGATCTTTGTGTCGGCGGTGCAGGATGTCATTCGAGTTCGGACGGAGGAATCTGGCGAGGACGCGATCTGACTTTTCTTACGGCGGACAACTGGTCCATTCCTGTCAGCAATAGTGGTGAGAGAGAATTGAAATTCGAGCGTTCCGTTGAAGCATGGGCGGAACGCTTTTATTTTCCGATCAATGGAAGAGCAAAAAGACTATAGAGCGGGCTACGTTGCGATTGTCGGTGAGCCGAACGTTGGGAAATCGACGTTGATGAACGCTCTGCTCGATCAAAAACTCTCCATAGTCACAAGCAAGCCGCAGACTACACGTCAGAGAGTGTTAGGGATTCTCAGCCTGGATAATGCGCAGGTGATTTTCCTCGACACGCCGGGTCTTCTTCGTCCGAAGTACTTGTTGCACGAAAAGATGATCCAGTCCGCAGCATCGGCTCTCCTCGACAGCGACATCATCCTGGTCCTTACGGAGGTATCCCGCGGAAGCGAGCTGCCTGAGCCGGTGGAGTCGGCGGTTACACCGTTCGTGGGCAAGAAGAAGATCGTTCTTGTTTTGAATAAGGTCGATACGATTCATCGGGATAAGGCTCTCCCGCTCATCGAGCAGTTCTCCAAGCGAGGAGCGTTTAGCGACATCGTCCCGGTTTCGGCCTTGCGCGGTGAGAACCTCGACGAATTGCTCCGCACGATTCTCAAGGAGCTGCCGGTTCACCCTCCGTTCTATCCGCCCGATATCGCCAGCGAACAACCTGAGCGCTTCTTTGTTGCCGAGCTGATCCGTGAAAAGATCCTCGAACAATTTCGGGAGGAGATCCCGTACTCGACGGCGGTGGATATCGTCGAATTCAAGGAACGAGAGCAAGGCAAGACGTATGTCAACGCGGACATCATCGTGGAGCGCGAATCGCAAAAGGGAATTCTCATTGGGAACAAGGGCTCAGCGCTCAAAGATCTCGGGCAACGGGCACGCGTGGACATCGAGCAATTCCTCGGTCGGCCTGTCTATCTGGACCTCCACGTCAAGGTGCGGGAGAATTGGCGCCAGAATGAAATGTGGCTGAAGCGTTTGGGCTACTCGACTGGAGGTTCATAGATTCTTACGGATTGGGGGTTGAGTGACACTTAGACGGAGTACATCCATGAGAGATACTAAGCGGCCTTCACTGTGACACCCCGGATTGTCGAAATCGGTGGCGGTGTGGGGAGGACGGACTTACGTGCGTTCGATTTCGCTGCAAGTGCTGACTGTTTGGAGTTCGGTCTTTTCCCGAGCAGCGAAATCGTGGCGCGTGTGTTGGATGATCTTCACGGGGAGTTCGATTTCGACAAAGATTTTGCCGCCACAATCACCAATACCAATAAGGCGGCATCCCGTACAGCGGGACTTTGTTACTTTTCCCGCCTTTTGGGATCCCGCATAGTTGGCGGGGTCCATAGAGCGGGACTTTCTCGGAAAGAAAGTAAGAAGAGAATGCCATTGCAGTTATCCACTTGAGACGGCCGCTTCACCTGGAGGCAGAGCGGTGAACTGATGAACTCTCGAGCGGAAAGGTTTCATTTGTCACAGCGGCACAAAGACTCATCGTTATTTCATTTTCATGCCGGAAATCATACCCTTTCGGGGTGTTCGCTACAACCAAGGACTTGTCCATCTCGACGAAGTCGTTGCTCCGCCTTACGATGTGATCTCACCCGAGCAGCAGCAAAAGCTCTACGAGCGGAATCCGCATAATGTCGTGAGGCTGATATTGGGTCGGGAAGAGGATCGGTATGGCGCGGCAGCGAAACATCTGGAGGAGTGGATGGGACAATCCATCCTCACGAGGGACGAAAAACCAGCCCTGTACGTACTGTGGCAAACATTCAACGTGGCCGAGAGCAGGTCGGTGACGCGAAAGGGATTCATAGCGTTGTGCCGGCTGGAGGAGTTTGAGAAACAGGTTGTCCTTCCGCACGAGAAGACGCTCGCCATGCCGCGGGAGGACCGATTCAAGCTCTTCAAGGCCACCAATTCGAATTTCAGTCAGGTCTTCTCGTTGTACTCTGACCCGGAACACGAGATTGACCATGTTTTGAACGGGCGCGCCAAATCGGCTCCGGTGGCGGATGTCGTGTTTGAGGATGTTCAGAATCGACTCTGGGAGATCCGCGATGCAGACGCGATCGGACAGATTCAGCACTTGATGCAATCTAAGCAAGTCCTCATCGCCGATGGACACCATCGGTACGAGACGGCCCTCGCCTTCAGGGATTACGAGCGCTCGCAAAACCCGAACCACAATGGACGCGAACTGTACAACTATGTGATGATGTTTTTCACCAATGTTGATGACGACGGCCTCGTCATCTTTCCAACCCATCGCGTCGTACACTCCCTGGAATCGTTCGACCCGAAGAGCTTCCTTCAGAAGCTTGAATCCGTTTTCGTCCTGCGAGAATACAGGGATCGAGAATCGCTGATCACGGCGCTGAGCGCGAGTCCCGTCCGTTCATTTGGTTTAACGATGAGGGGAGTACAGGGCCTCTTTCTCCTGACGTTGAAGCCAACGATCTCGGTAAACGACCTTGTTGCAGACGATCTGCCGCGTGAGGTCAAGGATCTCGACGTGACGGTCTTGCACGCTGCCGTTCTGCGGGGCATCCTCGGTATCTCAAATGAGGCGCAGGAACTGAAACGTAATCTGGGCTACGTCCGAGAGGCGTCAGAGGCGTGCGAGATGGTGAGCAATGGACAGGCACAGCTTGCGTTCCTGATGAATCCCACGCGGATCCAAGAGGTACGGAGCGTGGCACAAGCAGGCCATACGATGCCCCAGAAGTCGACGTATTTCTATCCGAAGTTGCCCTCGGGACTCATCTTGAACATCATGTCGGAGTGAGTGGAGACCATGTTCACAAAAATTGCTCATATCGGAATTGCCGTGAATGACATCAATGCCTCGGCGGAGTTGTTCGGCAAGCTGTTTGACAAGGCTGCGGATCACTTCCAACACCTCCCGGAACATAAGGTGAACGCGGCGCTGTTCACGGTCGGCGAATCGAGCATTGAGCTCACCGAAGCGACCGATCGGGAATCGCCAATTGCCAGGTTTATCGAGAAGCGAGGGGAGGGAGTGCATCACGTCTCGTTCATTGTCGACGATATCAAACGAGAAGTGTCTCGATTGAAGGGTCTCGGCTTTCAGCTTATCGATGAGAAACCTCGACTCGGAGCCGACGGCTACTATGTTGCCTTTCTTCATCCGAAGTCAACCAACGGAGTACTGATAGAGCTCAGCCAGAAGAAATCGTGAGAGTCCTCGTGTCCCCGAAAATGTCTGGTGTGTATGGACATTCGAATCACAGCTAACGATCTTTCGCTTGAAGAGAAGCTTGAGTCTCTCCCTGCCACGCCGGGCGTGTATCAGTTCAAGAACGCGGAAGGGAAGGTGGTGTACGTCGGGAAGGCCCAAAACCTTCGAAGTCGGGTCCGACAATATTTTTCCGCGAGAGGCGGACAGCAATCTCGAGCCTTCGATCCGAAGCTTGATGCGCTCGTGTCCAAGATCGCGGATGTCGAGCTGATGGTCACCGACTCTGAGGTTGAAGCGCTGATCCTCGAAGCCAACCTCGTCAAGAAGCTGAAGCCCCGCTACAACGTCAGTCTGAAAGACGACAAAAGTTATCCATACATCGTCATCACGAACGAGACATTTCCGAGGGTATTTGTGACGCGTAGGATCGTTCGCGACGGATCGCGGTACTTTGGGCCGTACACCGATGTGAAGACGATGCGCTTTGCGCTGAAGACAGTCCGCGACATCTTCATGATCCGGAGCTGCAACTATGACCTCACACCGGAATCAATCGAGAAGGGGAAGTTCAAGCTCTGTCTCGACTATCACATCAAGAAATGCGAAGGGCCATGCGAAGCCCTCGTGACGGCTGAGCACTACAATGCCATGATCGACAAGGTGGCGAAAGTGCTGAGGGGCAGGACGGACGATGTTGTGCAATCACTGCAGGGGGAAATGGAAGAGCTCTCCTCGGACCTCAAATTCGAAGAAGCCGCAAGAGTTCGGGATAGATTCCGTGCCCTGTCTGTCTATGGCGAGAGGCAGAAAGTCGTGGATGTCAAGCAGGTCGACCGTGACATCATTGCGGTAGCTTCGAAGGGCGACGATGCAAGCGGCGTCATCTTCAAGGTGCGGGACGGCAAGGTTCTCGGCAGTCACCACTACTATCTGAGCAATGTCGAGGGAAAGGATGAGGGGGAAGTGCTGGAGAGCCTTCTCGAGCGATACTATCTTGAGCACGAAGACATACCCGCCGAAATCTCCCTGTCTGCGGAAATTGCGTCAGTGGATCTCGTGCGATCCTGGCTACACGAGAAACGAGGGGACGCTGTTGCGCTTGAGGTGCCGAAGGCCGGAGACAAGGCCAAACTTCTGTTTATGGTCAAGAAAAACGCCGAGTTCCTGCTGGAGGAGCTGGAGCTGCAGAAAATGAAGCGCAGTGAAATTATCCCGCACTCAATCCAAGCGCTTCAGCGCGATCTCCGTCTGACTGCCCCGCCTCGACGGATCGAATGCTTTGACATCTCCAACATCCAGGGGAGCGATGCTGTTGCTTCGATGGTGGTTTTTGTCGATGCGAAACCGAAGAAGAGCGAGTACCGGAAATTCAAGATCAGGACCGTCTCCGGGCCTGACGACTTCGCAAGCATGAGAGAAGTTGTCGAGAGGCACTACTCAAGACTCGTGGAGGAGCAAGGGGCATTGCCCGATCTCATCATGGTCGATGGAGGAAAGGGACAGCTTTCCAGCGCCATCGAGGTTCTCCAGACGCTTAACCTCACAACAGTGCCAATCATCGGTCTGGCGAAAAGGTTAGAAGAAGTCTTTGTGCCGAACGTAAGCGAACCGCTCCCCTTGCCGCGCACATCATCGGGGTTGAGATTGCTGCAGCAGATCCGCGATGAAGCTCACCGGTTTGCGATTGAATATCATAGGAAGCTGCGTTCCAAACGGATTCTCAAGACCGAACTCGATTTGATCAAGGGAGTGGGGAAGAAGCGTGCAACGGAGTTGCTCGAAGCGTTTGGCTCCGTGCAAGGAGTGAAGTTCGCAACGGAGGAACAGATTGCGGAAATCGTCGGATCAAAAGTCGCCGCGGAAATCAAGGAATTCTTTTCTGAAGGAGTCCAGTAGCATCTTGTTTCTGAACAGACTTTTGCGGTTATTGTCTTTGTCAAGCTCACTTGTGCTCACTGCGAACAGCGCTCACCATCTCAACGTCCAAAGAAAGCTATGTCAAGTCCAGGTTTGATGCAGGTTCTGATCGTTGACGACGAAAACTCGTTCCGCCTCAGCCTTGAAATGGCTTTGAAGATCACCAACAACTTCGCGGTCCGTTCGTGCGATTCAGGTCAAGCAGCCGTCGAGATCTTGAAGAAGGACCAATTTGACGTCATTCTTCTCGACAACAAGATGGACGATATGAGCGGACTCGAGGTTTTGGAATGGATGCACAGCCAGGAAATCCAGACTCCGGTCATTATGATCACGGCGGCAGGATCGGAGGCTGTTGCTGTCGAAGCGATGAAGCGTGGCGTGTATGACTACCTTCGGAAGGATCAGCTTGATATTGATCGGCTCTCGCTTGCCATGAAGAGTGTGTACGAGCGGTACCTTTACCGGAGACAAATCATTGAACGGGAGGCGGAAAAGCGCCTGTTGAAGGAGAAGCAGAAGGAGCTCGATTCCTTGCGGCTCTTTCACAATACGGTGAATTCTGTCGGCCAGCTCCTCGAACATAGCCTTGTTGAACTGCAGAAGAATCTGAGAAGATTCGAACGCGAGCTTTTGGAAACCGTCCCGGACAAAGGGAAAGAGCGGGTCAAGGAAGTTTTCAGCGAGCTTCATCAGAGTTTTGAAGTTGTCTCTTCGGGTGTGGCCTCCATGCGAAACCTCTCATCGGTCGTTACGCATAGATTGGACGAGATTCACATTTCCCCGAAGGTTGACGAGCAGCAACGGCGTTGACGCATGTGGTATGGCGGGCGCAACAATCCGGTCGAGCTCACTATAGCTGCTTGCCTTCGCACACGAAGTTTCCTATAATTTTGGCGCCTGCCGCGAGTGTCGCCGATAACCCGGAAGGCCCGTCAGAGATTCGGGCGCTTAGCTCAGCTGGTTCAGAGCGTACGCCTCACACGCGTAAGGTCGCTGGTTCGATCCCAGCAGCGCCCACAAGAATCTCACAGGCCAAAGCGGGTTGGCATTAT
>CAZTKU010000046.1:0-1365 GCA_964614245.1 uncultured Ignavibacteriaceae bacterium | reverse complement strand
GGATTCGATCCCAGCAGCGCCCACAAGAATCTCACAGGCCAAAGCGGGTTGGCATTATCAAACCGGAGCCGCTGGCTGAGCGTTGTTTGCGAAGTCCCGACGATTTGTGTCGGGATTCGATCCCAGCAGCGCCCACAAGAATCTCACAGGCCAAAGCGGGTTGGCATCATCAAACCGGAGCCGCTGGCTGAGCGTTGTTCGCGAAGTCCCGACGATTTGTGTCGGGATTCGATCCCAGCAGCGCCCACAAGGAAATCGGCAGTTGCGCGCGAAACCTTCATCGGTCAAACTCGAGGGGTAGGCATTACCGACCTCAAGACTGTTCTTTGGGCTCTTCAATGAAGTCGCCGACCGGCGAAGGAGCCTGTTCTCGAGCTTCAATCCTCTGTGCTGATTTCCCTCTGACTGATTTTCTCAGATCTTGTTACAACCAAAGCGAGGTAAACCCGTGAAGAACGCTATGCGCACTTATTTTCTCTTAGCACTTGTTTGCTGTGCCTCGTACGTCGTTTCCGCGCAGATGGAGATTCCGGATTCGGTGTATGTGAGGCAAGTCTACGCAAAAAAAGAGTACATGGTTCCGATGCGTGACGGTGTCCGACTCTTCACCGCCGTGTATGTTCCAAAGGACACGATGGAGCTTCATCCGATCATTATGGTGCGCACGCCATATAGTTGCGCGCCGTATGGCGAGGATGATTTTCCAAGGTTCTTTGGACAGCAGGACTCCTACTATCTGCATCGGGGCTACATAAGAGTCATTCAGGATGTGCGCGGAAGATTTATGTCGGAAGGAAAGTTCGAAGATGTGCGACCATATATCTCCAATAAGAAATCAATTACAGATATTGATGAGACATCGGACACATACGACACGGTCGAGTGGCTCGTCAAGAACATCAAAGGCAACAACGGCAAAGTGGGTATCAAAGGCATTTCGTATCCAGGCTTCTACACGTGGATGGGCACGATCGATGCTCATCCGGCGATGAAGGCGACATCTCCCCAGGCTCCGGTCTCACAATGGATGGGTGGTGATGATTGGTACCACAATGGTGCCCTCCTGGAATCCCACGCGTTCAATTTCCTTTCGAACTTTGGCTGGCCACGGTCAGAGCCACTGGAGCGATATCCGACGCATTTCCGCTTCTCCACGCGGGATGGATACAAATTCTACTATGATCTGGGTGCTCTTCCCAATGCCAACGTGCGATTCTTGCACGACAGCGTCGCAACGTGGAATAACTTGATGAAACACGGAACGTGGGACAAATTCTGGCAGGAGCGATCAGTCATGCCTCATCTGAAGAATTTGAAGCCGGCGGTCCTGGTCGTCGGTGGATGGTTTGACACCGAAAACCTCTA
>CAZTKU010000045.1:0-17199 GCA_964614245.1 uncultured Ignavibacteriaceae bacterium | reverse complement strand
ACGCACCGGACACCATCGTTTTCGCTTCTTTGAGAAACCGCGTGGCGAGCCTCACACCTTCGACGGATGCTGAATCACCGGCAGTGCGGAGCTTGTCGCGGATGGAATCGGGAATGGACATGCCGGGGATCTCATTGTGGAGAAACTCAGCATGCTTGTAGCTCCGCAGCGGAAGGATGCCCAACATCACGGGCATGCGCCATTGCTCGACTCGGCGGATAAATTGCTCAAGCGTCTGAATCTCGTAGATCGGTTGCGTGAAGATGATATCCGCACCGACCTCAATTTTCATCGCCAATCGTTTGATCTCGATATCCATATCCTCGGCTCGAGGATTTGCAGCGCAAGCAATCAAGAACGACGTCCTCTGCTCGATGGGATTGCCCATGAGATCACGCCCTTCGTTCATCGATCGTACGGTGCGAATCAATCCAATCGAGTCGATGTCAAAGACTGCTGTGGCGTGCGGATAGTCGCCGACGCTCGTGGGATCGCCGGTGATGCACAGGATGTTGCGGAGGCCAAACGCGTGCGCGCCCAGCAACTCCGACTGAAGTCCGATCAAGTTGCGATCACGAGCAGTCAGATGCGTCATCGCCTCGATGCCGACCTGTTGCTGAACGAGAAACGAGACTGCAATCGAGCTCATCCGCAGCCGTGCTCGCGCACCATCCGTAACATTGATCGCGTCGATTCCATTTTGTTGAAGGTACCGAGCCCCTTCGATGACGAACGACATATCGAGCCCTCGAGGGATATCCAGCTCGACCGTTGTCAGGAATTTCTTGCCGATGTTCCGTGCAAAGCGCGACCGGTCGTCTCCGACAATCGCTTCTCTCGGTTCCTTCCGATCGGGTATGGAGACTTTCGGTCCGCGCGCGGTCCGAAGCTCCGCAGCCGGTGGCGGACTGTGCTTGGCAAGCTTGATCTCATCAAGCACCTGCCGCATGGCCCGAATGTGAGCGGGCGTCGAGCCGCAACACGCCCCGATGAGCGTCACTCCAGCCTGGACAAGCTCTTTGGCGTATGCAGCGAGATACTCCGGTGCAGTGTGATACACCGATCGACCATTCTGGAGCGTCGGGATACCGGCAGCCGGCTGCGCCGAGAGGATAACACCGTCCTTGTACATGCCCCGGATAATGCTGAACATCCGCTGTGGGCCCACCGTGCAGTTCGCTCCGACAACGTCGACTCCCCTGCTGAGAAGGTGCTCGACAACTTCGAGAGGAAACGTCCCGGAGAGAATAGATCCATCCTCCGGAAATGTTTTCTGAGCGATGATGGGAAGATTCGTCAGCTCTTTCGCCGCGGTGATCGCTTCATCGAGCTCATGCAGACTGACAAAAGTTTCGAGGATCAGCAGATCGATACCACCTTTGAGCAGAATCTCGATCTGCTCTTTGAAGGCATCCCGAGCTTGCGCGAGCTTGATCTTGCCGATGGGCTCGAGCAACTTGCCTGTCGGACCGACCGACCCGGCCACATACGTGTTTTCCCCCGCTGCCCTACGCGCGATCTCGACCGCCGCCTTGTTGATCGCCTCTATGCGCTCCTCGACATGATATTGCGCGAGACGGAACCGATTGCCGGAAAACGTGTTCGTCTCAATCACCTCTGCGCCGGCGTTGATATATTCCCGGTGGATGCGCTCAACAATATCGGGGTTCTTGAGGTTCTGAAGCTCGTGCGGGCGCTCGTCGTACTCGTACAGATCCAGAAGCGTCCCCATCGCTCCGTCACAGAGGATGGGTCCTTGCTTGAGCCGTTGACGAAAATCCGCCTTCACCGCGGGATCAGCTCCACGAAGTGTTGCACCTGAAGGATGCGTTGAGAGTATTCACAATTGACAACGCGCAAACGAGATCACTCGCCTAACGATTTCCCCGGACTCCAGTCATCCAACTCCATAAGCGGAGCGATCGTTCACAAGAGTTGCTCGAGTGTCTCTCGTTCACGAATAACGCGCACTTTTTCACCATTGACCAGAATTTCGGCCGGCCGAAGCCGTGCATTATAGTTCGATGTGTTGGAAAACCCGTACGCCCCCGCCGTTAGGATAGAGAGGTATTCATTTTGCCTGACTTTCAAGAGCATGCGATCTCGCGCAAGAAAATCCCCCGTCTCGCAGATCGGTCCCACCACATCAACTCTTTCATGCTCGTAGGTCGCGATATTCAGGGGCGCAATTTGATGGTAGGCGTTATAGAGGCTGGGCCGGAGCAAGTCGTTCATGCCGGCATCAACGACGACGAACTTTTTCGCTCCGTTTTCTTTCGTGTAGAGGACTTTGGTGAGCAGAACGCCGGCGTTCGCGACAATCGATCGGCCTGGCTCGAACCACATTGAACACCCCGTTTCTTTCAAGATCGGCAAGACCGCCTCGATGAACTGACCCGGTGCCGGCGGCACGGAGTTATCCGTTTCGACCGGCAACCCTTCATGCTGCAGCGCGTTCGCATACTGCACACCGAAGCCGCCGCCGAAATCCACATGCCGGATGTTGAGGCTTGCCTCACGAAGCTTTGTCACCAGCCCTGCGATGAACCTCGCCGCCTCAACGAACGGCTCGACCTTCGTGATTTGCGACCCAATGTGTGTGTGCACCCCGAGGATCTCGATGGACGGCAGTGACGCGGCAAAGTGAAAGACCTTCAGCGCTTCGTCTGCGCTGATGCCGAACTTGTTTTGCTTCAATCCGGTCGTAATGTAGGGATGGCTTTGAGCATCGATGTCGGGGTTAACGCGCAGCGTAACGCGGGCGTTACTCTGTCGCCGAAGCGCAACCAACGAAATGAGCTGAAGTTCCTGCGGCGATTCCGCACTGAAGGAGAAAATGTCGTTCTTCAGAGCGTATTCGATTTCATCTTCACGCTTGCCGACGCCGGCAAAGGTGATTTTGTCGGGAGGAAATCCCGCCTTGATCGCAAGATACAGCTCGCCTCCGGAAACCACATCCGCACCCGCCCCCTCCTGTGCCAGGAGCTTGAGCAGCGACAGATTCCCATTGGCCTTCAAGGCGTAGCAAACAACATGGTCCGTTCCAGCAAGCGGAGCTTCAATTGCGCGGAAGTTCTCAACGATCTGGTTTTTACTATAGACGTAAAGCGGCGTGCCGAACTCCTCCGCGAGCTCGCTCAACGGAATGTCCTCACAGAACAGCTCATTGTCGTGGTAACGGAAACACTCCAAGTCGATCTCTCCTCACATTATTGTTTCTTTGAGTCGAAATACTGCATCAGTGCATCGGTCAACTTCCTGGGGCCGAAACGAAAAGCATCCACGGCTGGAAGACCCGTTTCCTTCTCAATCTTCTCCCCTACTTCCTGCGATTCCTTGTCCGAAAGGCCGATCGAGTTCAGACCGACAGCAACCACTTTCGTCGGTCGGAAGATGTTCACTACCTCTTCGTGCAACCTGATCAGCCGATTGAGATCGGGCAGGACCAGGCCGTAGTCGTCTTTCACGCGAGTCGGCTGATGACACATGATCATGGCGTCCGGCATCGTGCCGTGCATCAGGCCGTACGTGACACCCGAATAACCCATGTGCGTCAGCGAGCCCTGCCCTTCCACGAGAATATACTCAAACCCCTCTGCAATCGACCGGTCTACTTCCAGCTCAACGCATCCCGCAATGTAGTCGCCAATAATCGAATCGACTGCTATGCCTTGCCCGCGCAGCAGCATTCCGGTCTGCCCCGTGGCGACAAAATCGGTCTTGAGGCCACGCTGCAGCATGTCCTTATGCATTTCGAGCAGCGTTGTCATCTTGCCGATGTTGCAGTCCGTCCCAACGGTCAAGACAACCTTCGCCTTGCGGTTGCGCCACGTCCCCTTCGCCACGACTTCATATTCCGGCGGAATCTTCCGATAGTCGGTGATCGTGACATCGTTTTCCTGAGCGACACGCGCAAACTCTGCGTCGTCCGAAAGGATGGTATGCAGTCCGCTCAGGAGATGAAGCTTAGCCCTGAGCGTTTTCTTGATGATGTCGCGCCACGTGTCAGGTAACTGGCCGCCGCTGGGAGCAATGCCGATGAGCAGATGCCTAGGATCGAGCTTGAGGCCCTGGTCGAGGTCTTTGATAACGGGGATATTCCCCCCATAGCCAAGCACCTGCTGGGCCGTCAAACCAGCTTTCGTGCTGTCGATGACGGCTACCACCTCATTTGGCAGGTAGGCCAGCGTGGCATTTGCCGTCTTGGATTTCAGTGGACTAAACCTTCCTTCAGCAAGAATAAGTATTCTGCGTTGCATAGAGCCGTAGTCGGTCGTGTTACTGCTCAAGAACCCCCCAGAGGTCAACGCACATCAGAGGAATCGAGTTCTTCGGAGTTGAACCGCTCGTAAGTCGGCTCGCTATGTACCTATAAAAGGGCAGAAACTCAAGGATTATCGCGTGGCACGAGGTTTGTGGAGGAAATGCGGCCTTCATAGGCTTGATCGGGGTTCCGGACCGAACGATGTCACGTGCACGCTTGGCGATGTGGTCGGGTCGGCGACCCGACATGCCTTGTAGGATTCGCCGACCCTGCGTAATCGAACAACCTGCCACGACCTACATTCCAGTCAGATTGCACAACCTATTGCTGCAAGTGTGAGTAGAGACACGAAATGACTGGGGGATTTGTGCCTAGCTTTCAATCTGAGCATCGGCTAGGCTATTTTTGTTGAACGCCACTCCCCTGAGAAGGATAGCCGTTTCCCCTCACCAAACGGAGGTCGTCACGATGACCTGCCCCAAGTGCGGCCACGAACAGCCGGACGTTTTCTCGCAGTGCCAGAAGTGTCGGTACATTTTTGCCACCGGACAAGCGATCATATCCAAGAAGACAATTACCGATCCTGCCGCGCCGGTCCCAATGAGCGACAGACCATCGCCCACCGCGTTCTTCGGAGCGCTTGCCGGTGTGATCGTCCTCGGATCTGCGCTCTGGCGGCTTCATTCGCCACAAGGACTGCCTGTCCCGGAAAGCGCATATGTTAATGAGAAGCACCACTTTGCGATGTCCGTGCCGTCGGAATGGATGGTGATCACGGCAGACAACTATCGGGAGATGTTTGAGAAGCTTGGTAATCGTTTTCCCAAGAGCATGCAGGAGGGGATTTCACAGCGGCGCATCGAGGTTGGGTTTCTGAAGTTGCTGCAGGAAGCGGACTTTTCCCCGAACATCAACATCGTCGTTATGGAGACCGAGATCCCCGAGCTCGACGAAAAGCAGAAGGAGGAAGCAACGCGAGCGCTCACAGCGCAATTCAGCCGAATGCTTGACAGTTACAGGCTCGAGAGATCCGAGCTCATCACAGTCGATGAGCTGACCTCCCTGCAGTTCAGCAGCAGAGCCGGCATGAAGTTCAACGTGGCGCAGTCCGAGGCAAACTACAAGGAAACCGTGCCCGGCTGGCGGACCGCTGTCGGCGAGACACCTGAAGAGTGGAAAACATACGATCTGAAATTGATCCAGACCCTTGTTCCCGGGAAGAAAAGAGCATATATCATCACTTGCACAGCGGAGATCTCCCAGTATCCCGAATACAGGCGCGCGTTCGATGACGCCATCGAATCGTTTCGTGTGCTTCAGCGGCCCCCACGCTTTGGCTCGATCGTCGTGGGCGGAATACAGGGCGGGCTGATTGGCGCTCTCGGATACCTCTTCTATTACATCGTAACGGCACTGATCGCTTTCATCAGACGATAACGTTGTAGGACGGGACGCTGTCCCGTCCGTATGCGCTTATTTGGTCGGGTCAGCGACCCGACCTACATTTCATCGGACCCACACTATCCTCTCGGATGAAACGTGCGGTGCACCTCTTTGAGGTATTCGCGGTCGATGTGTGTATAGATTTGCGTAGTAGAGATGTCAGCGTGACCGAGCATCTCCTGTACGGCGCGGAGATCCGCGCCCCCTTCCAGAAGATGCGTCGCAAACGAGTGCCGGAACGTGTGCGGATGGACTTCCTTCCTGATGCCCGCAGCCCTTGCGTACTTCGCCACCATATCGCGAATTGCCGCGCGTGAGAGCTTCCCGCCCCGGAAATTCAGAAACAGCACATCGTGCGACCTGCCCGCCTTCGTCAAGTGAATGCGGGCTTCCTTCTGGTATCTCGTTACCCATTCGATGGCTGAGGCACCAATCGGCACGAGCCGTTCCTTTTGTCCTTTTCCAAAGACCAGGATCAATTCATCATCGAACATCAAGTTTGACTGCTTGAGGCTCGTCAGTTCGGATACGCGTATTCCGGTCGCATAGAGCATCTCCAGGATCGCCCGGTCCCGCATGCCGAGTCGCTCCCGTGCGTCCGGTTGCTTCAAGATTAGATCGACCTCCGGCACGCTGAGAACCTCCGGCAACGTCTTTGACCGCTTTGGCGCATCGATGTCTTCCGTGGGGTCGTCGGGATGAATCCCCTCACCGACCAGGAACCGATGAAACCCACGAACCGACGAGAGAATCCGTGCGATGCTTCGAGGCGAGAGATGGACGCGCGATAATTCCTTCAGGAAGTCGCTGATGTCTTCCTGGGTGATGAGAATTACCGAGGTGAGATTGCGCTTGAGAAGGAAGGAACGGTACTTTGCCAGGTCAAACTGATACGAGTGGAGGGTGTGTTGCGTGACCCCTTTTTCGAGACGAAGGAAATTGAAGTACTGTCGAATGTGACGATCGACTTTCAGCAGTTGTCCCTGGTCAGGCCGCGTGAGGATTCGAAGACTGTTCTTCCCCATAATGTTCTCGCGGATCGCTACATCGAAAGGGTAACGCGAGCACGAAGCCAGCGGCTCACGTTGCCAACAAGGATCGTCACCGTGCACCCGATCAGCGTGTGCCACGTGAAATCGATCCTCGTTGCAGTCAAGACAACGGTCATTGCCGCAATCCCTGCCCCGAACCCGATGTACGCATCCTTTTGATCAGTGCGTTTGAAGAGAAGACCGAGGAAGAACGTACCAAGCAATCCGCCATACGTAAATGACGCGATCTTCAAGCCGAGCTCGACAACAGGATTCTTGGTATCTGTAAACAGCAAGGCTCCGCCGATCAACACGATTCCCCAGAGGAGCGTAAAGAGCTTGGACCATTGCACTTCCGCTCTGCCTTCGAGTTGTTTTCCTCTCCAGGTTTGCTTGAAGAGGTCAAGATAGGTGGACGATGCAAGGGAGCTGATAGAAGACGAGAGCGTGCCCATAGCAGAAGCAAGGACACCCGCCACGACAAGGCCCGCTATTCCCGATGGAAGGTTTTCGATGATGAACTTAGGGAAGACTTCATCCGACGACCCTAATCCCAGCTGCTGAATCGATGCGCCTCCGTAGAACGCATACAGGCAGAGTCCGAGAACCAGGAAGAAGGCAAACTGCAGCACGATGACGGTCGCATCGAGCATCAACGCACGCTGACTGTCCCACCGGGACTTGCACCCCAGAAGGCGCTGAACCAGTAACTGATCGGTGCCGTGGGAAGCCATGGTGAGGAATGTGCCCCCCAGGATGCCTCCTATCAGTGTGTACGGCGTGGCAAGGAAGGTCCAGAGGTCACCACCCCACGTCAAATTGAACACTGAGAATTTATCAGCACCGTTTGCATGCGCGAAGCTTGCGACATCTCCCCAACCGTTTGGCAGGTGGTGAAGGATGATGCCCATCGACGCTGCAGCGCCGCTCAAGTATATAAACAACTGTACGACGTCCATGGCAACAACGGCCTTCAGTCCACCCAGATACGTGTATGCCAGCGTGAAGACGCCGATCAGAAGGATGCTCGTGGCGTAGTCAAAACCGGTAATAAGATGGACAGGAATGGCGGTAGCAAACAGCCGTACGCCCGAGGCAAGGACACGCGTCACGATGAAAACCGAGGACGTAAATTTCCGTAGGGACACTCCAAACCGTTTCCCCAAGAAATCATACGCCGTTTCAAGATCGCCTTTGTAATATGCCGGAATGAATACGACACTTACCAAGAGACGGCCGATGAAGTAGCCAAAGGCCAGTTGGAGGAAGGACATGTTGGTGTTGTAGGCGAGTCCGGGAATGCTGATGAACGTCAGGGTGCTCGTTTCGCTTGCTACGATGGAGAAGCCGACCGACCACCATGTCATCTCCTTGCCGCCGAGGAAATAGTCCCGCGAGGTCCGTTGTTTGCCGGCAATCCAGGTCCCGATCACTGTCACGCCAACAAGATAGACTCCAACAATGGCGTAATCGAGTACCGAAAAACCCATGCAACTCTCCTAATTGCGTTTCAGGAAAGGTCCGGCTTCATACTCACTGGTAGCCGGAGACCCGGAGAAGGTAAGGCCGCTATGACCGGAGCGCTTTGGCGACCGTGTCATGGATGCGGAAGGCGCGATCGAGGCGGGAAATGCGGATCAGCGACAGGACCTTTTTCTGCAACCCGGCAAGCTTCACAGTCCCCCCGTTCTCTCTCATTTTTCGCTCTGCAATCAGGAGGGCGCTCAAACCGCTGCTATCACAGAACTCAACCTCGCTGAGGTCAATGATGAGGTTCTTGGTGTTACGATTGCACAGGACGAGAAACTCGCCTTTCAGCTCAGGCGAGACGCTCGCGTCGAGCTTGCGTTCCTTGATCTTCAGAACGGTGGCGTCACCATTTTTCTTGACCTCGAACTCCATGGCATCCTCCTCTTGCCGCCGCCCGCTGCGAAACTTCCTCGAACGGCATTCAATGCAGTGCCTCAGAACATCTCAATGCACTTCAGCAGTTTTGAATAATCCTCGGAGAGATTGTTTGATTGTGTTGTCTGAACTTGAAGATTGTAAAAGCTGTCCGCATATGGTTTCACGAAGCTGATTCTCAACGGTGCTTGCGATGCGCGGCAGAGAAAGGAGCTGGGCAGTGCAAAGCCACGATTGAGATCCAAGGCTACATCGAATGTACTCTTTTTCACCTTTCGAAGCAAATCAGGCCGCGGGAGAAACCACGAGTTCAGGTCATCGGCGGCGTAGGTGAAGAGGTTGAAGCCCCGATGCTCCGGCAACGCCGCCGTGAGCTCCTTGCGCGCAACGAGCAGGACCTTGCTGGTATGAAACTGCTCGGCAAGAAACCGCAACACGCCTTCGACAGCGGAGGCTTCGCTTGCCGATTCGGGCAAAAATACGATGGCACGTCGCGCTTGCGAGACGGCGTCTGTGAATCGAATCACTGGCTCCTTCGCAGCGCGGAAATGGAACCTCGCGTACCACGTTCCCACTCTCAGTCGAAAAGTCTCAAGTGCATGACCCGGAAAACGCATTTCCTTACCTATTTGCCCCGCTTCTCAAAGGCGTCGATCATCCTCTTCACAAGGTTCTGATCGAAGAAGTGATAGCGCAACCCGAGAGATACGCGTCCATACATATCGTTGTCACCTGTTTTCCATCCGTCAAGCTGACTCGTGAATCCACCGACGCCTTCCGCACTCAGCGTGATTGCCCAAAACTCGTCGAAGAAGTAGTCGAACCCAATGCCGGCGAGATAATTGGTGTCAAAGCGCGGCACCCCGCCTCCCACGATCTGACTGCCATCGCTCCCGCGAGCATCGAACCACAGCAGGCCGCCACCAGCATAGATAAACGGATTGAATTGATCTTGCGGCATCAAGTCAAAACTGATCGCCAAGTTCCAGTGATACAGGTTCGTCTCGATGGATCTTCCACTCGGATAGAGAGCTGAAGCCTTTTGTTTTCCGGCGAGATAGCCGACACCGAGCAAAGATCGCAGGCTCACATTTTCGGCGACAGAGTAGCTCAGGCTGACAGCCCCACCGCCGGACGGATCGTTCGTACTTAGGCCTGATCGAACGAAGTAGTAACCGGTTCCGGCTACTCCAACGCCAAACTTCCCGACTCTGGTCTGCGCAAGTCCGATCGTGACCAGGACGACGACCAAGACAACGATCGAAATGACCCGAACGCTGCTGATTTGCATAGAGACCTCTCTGAATTAGTGAATGGTGACGATGACTAGGCCCTCTTCATCAATTTGAGGAATGATTCTTCATTCAGTGTCTGCACACCGAGCTTTTTGGCCTTGTTGAGCTTGGAACCCGGATCCTCACCCAGAACGACATAATCCGTCTTCTTGCTCACGCTGGAGGACACTCTTCCACCCAGCTCTTCAATTCTCTGTTTTGCTTCTTCCCGGCTGCAGGACGACAGCGTCCCCGTCAAGACAAACGTCTTGCCAACCAAGGGAGAGCCAGCCGCAGCGCGTTTCTGTTTTTCCTCGAACTGTAACCCCGCCTTGCGCAGCCGCTCGATGATTTTCCGGTTATGCTTGTCTTCGAAGAAACGACAGATGCTTTCAGCTATCCGGGGGCCAATCCCCTGGATCCGCTGCAGTTCTTCCTGGGAGGCGCGCATCAGTCCGTCCATAGACCGGTATTCATTCACAATCAACTGGGCAACTCCGGCACCGACGTGCCGAATACCGATGGCAAAAAGCACACGAGTGAACGGCCGTTTCTTGCTCTCTTCGATAGCCGCGAGGAGGTTGTCAACACTCTTCTCACCCCAGCGCTCCAGCTTCACCAACGGATCTCGTTTCCTGTGCAGCTCATACAGATCGGCGTAGCTCTGGATGAACTTCAGGCTCACCAGTTGATCCACCACGGCTTCCCCGAGCCCCTCAATATCCATGGCGCCACGGTGGGCAAAATGCTCAATTCGAGCCCTCACTTGCGCGGGACACTCGCTGTTCTCGCAGTAGGAATTTGCCTCTCCGGCAGGACGGGAGATCTTCGATCCACATTCTGGACATTTGCCCGGCATGACGAACGGCTTTGTGCCCCGGGGACGTTTCTCAAGAACGACACTGCTGACCTTCGGGATGACGTCTCCCCCCTTCTCAACGACAACGGTATCCCCAAGTCGAATGTCGAGCTCTTTGATATAATCCTCGTTGTGGAGCGTCGCACGCGAAACCGTTGTCCCGCCAACGAACACCGGCTCCAATTCCGCCACGGGCGTCATCGTGCCAATCCGCCCAACCTGGAGCTTGATATCTCGGAGGATTGTTGCTGCCTGCCGCGCTGCAAATTTGAATGCGATCGCCCAGCGAGGGCTCCTCGCTATCGTTCCCAAGCGCTCTTGCTGCCGAATCGAATCCACCTTGACCACGACGCCGTCGATGTCATACGGCAGGTCCTCCCGGCGGTCTTCCCATTCTCTCCAATACCGGATGACTTCATCGAGATTTCTGCACAAACGGCTGTGCTTGCTCACCGGAAATCCCAGGTCGCTCAGGATTTTCAGATTCTCGTAGTGACTTGCGAGCCCGACGGCTTCAGATCGGAGATAGTACGCGACAAAATTCAGCGGTCTCGTTGCCACAGTTTTGGGGTCCTGAAGCTTGAGTGTGCCGGCGGCAGAGTTGCGCGGATTGATGAATGGCCGTTCACCGACCATCTCCCGCTCTTCGTTCATCTTCCGAAAATCGTCCCTCTTCATATACACTTCGCCGCGGACTTCAAACGCCTCCAGTCCCTTCTTTCTCACCATCGACCGCAAAGGGATTGAGCGGATGGTCTTCAGGTTCTGCGTGATCTCATCTCCCTGGGCGCCATCACCTCGCGTGGCGCCACGCACCAGGATGCCGCCTTCATACACGAGACTGATCGCCACCCCGTCAAACTTGAGCTCGCAGACGTAACGATACGGATCTTTGCCCAACATCGACCCGACACGACGATCGAAGTCTTTGACCTCATCCTCGTTGTAGGTGTTTGAGAGGCTCAGCATCGGGACGGCGTGGGTCACCGTCGGAAATTCTTTGGTGGGATGGCCACCAACGCGCTGGGTTGGAGAGTCAGGCGTGACGAGTCCAGGGTGGGCTTGCTCGAGCTCGAGAAGCTCCTGCATCAACCGGTCGTATTCCTGATCGGAAATAGACGGCTGAGCGAGGACGTAGTACCTGTAGTCGTGCTCGCGAAGGAGCGTCCGGAGCTCCTCAATGCGCTTGACCGTGGATACGCTCGCCGTTCCCGTCGCCATAGATCTACAGCCTCATTGTTCGGCCCTGTGAACTCCTGATTGCGTGATCAAGACATTTCTGGCCACAGCGCCTCGCTTTCCAAGCACACCGAGCTCGACACCATTAAGTTTAAATGTTGCTGCTCCCGCGTTGCCCAAGGAGACGAGAAACTGCTCTTTCCCTACCCAGGTCCGCTTTCGCTGGGGGGAGAAGAGGTATTCTCCTTTTCTCGTATTGTCGATCGTAATAGCAAGCCAGACAGAATCGGTGGTCGTAAGCTCAAGCCGGAGACTATCAATTGCGGCGGGAAGTGCTGGCGACGCGGATGGCGGCGCCGTTTGCGTCTTGACTGCGGCGGCTTCGGATTCCCGGACGACCTGATCGAAGGCGATCTCCGAAACGGGCTTCTGGCGGGATGCATCGGGTCCTGTATTCAACACGTAGACAACAACGACAGCGACAACGACGACGACGGCAAAGACCGTAACGGAGCGCTGAGAGAAAATCGGCAGCGCGGCTGCTTCCTTTGTGCGCTCCTGGGTTTGCCGCATTGCCGGGTTTCGAGAGCGGGAAATCCATTCCTCTGCCGCTGCATGGATTTCCTGATTTGCCTCATCGTATTCCTGGATGGCTTTCTCCGGGTCGAAGTCGATAGCGCGGGCGTACTCGCGAATGAACGCTCGTATGTACGCTTGCGGCAGGATGGAGAACTTACCGGCTTCGATTGCCTGAAGGAACTTCACGCTGATGCGTGTGGCTTCGGAGATCTCCGGAAGCGAAATCTGCTTCGCTTCGCGGCCTTTCCGCAATTGTTCTCCGAATGACTCCAGACTCATGACGGGCTCGACGACTCGTACGCGATTGTAGTTCCGGCGAGTAACAGCAGGAATTGAACCAGAAAAATGGTAGCAATTATTTGAGCGAGTTGCAAGCTAGCGGAGATGGGCTGTACGGCAGATCACAGGCCAGCACAACAGAGCCGTGCAGTGGCCGATGATAATCAGGGAGGGGCGTGCTTCCTCTCAATCGCTTCGCGCATCGTCTTCGACAACTCTTCCAGTTGGTACGGCTTCTGGAGAAAGCCGTCCGCGGTATCTCTCAACGGCGATGCATCCAGGCTCCCATTAGTGTATCCTGTCGATACGACGACACAGATGTCCGGACGAATCTCTTTGATTTTCAAGAAGGATTCTTTCCCGCTCATCACGGGCATATTCATGTCCAACACGACCACATCAAGACTCTTCCTTCTCTTCAACATCGCGAGCGCCTCATTGCCGCTCCTGGCTATCGTAACCCGGTAGCCGAGATCCGAAAGCATCCCGCCGATGACTTCGCCAACATGCTCTTCATCATCGACGACAAGAACGCGTTCGTCGCCGCGTTCAAGGTTGGTGTGCTTCGCGACGCGCCCGAGTTTCTCCTCATCAGTGAGAAGCGGGAGAAACATCGTGAATTGCGACCCTTTTCCCGGTTCGCTCTGCACAGCAATGAAACCACCGTGACCATTGACGACGCCGTAGACCACGGACAGCCCCAGGCCTGTGCCCTTTCCCTGATCCTTCGTTGTGAAGAACGGCTCGAATATACGTTGCTGTATCCCCTGATCCATACCAACACCCGTATCCGCTATCGCAATGGAGGCAAACTCCCCCGACTCCACCTCTCCAAACGCGCCCCTCTGCTGCTTGTCAGATTGGGCCCTCTCGGTCCGAACGGTGATCACTCCCCCATCGGGCATGGCATCGCGCGCATTAATCAGCAGATTCAGAAGCGCCTGTTGGATCTGCCCATCGTCCCCGTTGATGATGCTTGTCTCACCGCTGAGCTCCTTCTTCACCTGAATTCGCTTATCGACGCTTCGCTCGAACAGGCGCAGCGTCTCGTCGATAATATCATTGACGATGATCGGACGAAACTGCACTGTGCTCTTGCGTGCGAAGGTCAGCAGCTGCCGCGTCAATCCGGCGCCTCGTTTCGCTGCAGTCTCAACAATGTCAACGAAATGATACCATGTGTTGGCCTTTCTCATCTTCCGCTTCATTATGGCGGTCGAGCCAAGGATGGAGGTGAGGATGTTGTTGAAGTCGTGTGCGACACCTCCTGCCAGGTTGCCGATGCTATCAATCCGTTGGGCATGGATAACTTTCAGTTCAAGTTTCTTCTTTTCCGTGATATCGCGTGCGACAACACGCATGAGAATCGGGCCGCGAACCTCATCGCGAATGATTGACGTGTTGACGCTGACATCGATGAGCTCCCCAGCCTTCGTTCGCATTTGTTCTTCAAGGCCCAAAATGTCACGGCTCTGTTGGAAACTCTCCTCTAACAGCTTTCGCGCCGCCCTGTGATACTCCTCGGGATACAACTTCAAGATGGAGTGTCCCACCAGCTCATCCTTCTGGTACGCAAGCCGGTCCGCTTCCGTTTGATTACAGCTGACGATGATGCCTTCGCGATTGACCAAGTGATACATGTCAGGGGAGTGCTCGAAGAGATCCATGTACCGCTCTTCCGATTCCCGCAGCTGCTGAAAGAGTGTCGCGTTCTCAAGCGCAACGCCAATCTGATTGGCGAACGAGCTCATGAGGACGAGCTGCTTCTTGGAGAATGCCTTCCTGTCCTTGCTGGCAACGATCAGTACTCCGGCAAACCGATCCTTCATCTTGATTGGAACCGAGGCCCACGCACTAATCTGCCCATAGCCCCAGGATTGCTCCGTGATCTTCTTCGGTCTCCTCTGGATCCGAGGCAGACGCGCCCACAGAACTTCCCGTAGCTCGGGGTCAATGTCAGGCTGCATGATGTGACCGGGAAATTCTTCGACTCCGACCACCGCTCTCAACGCAAGCCTGCCCCCTTCAACATGGTAAATCCATCCAAATTCCGCATCCAATAATCGCCGGACCTCGCGCAGCGCATTCTCCAGCAGGATCTTGATCTCGACCGAACGGTTGACCGCCTCCGCAATCGTATTGAGTGCAAGCAGCTCTCGCTTTTGCTCCTCGAGCTGCTGGCCGTACTTCAAGGTGAAGAAGACGATGATGAATCCGAACACACCGACGGTGATGACGCTTCCAAAGAGCAGCCAATCGATGTACTGCCCGCTGGACACTCGAATGCTGACGATCGTGGCCATTGCCACGACGACAGCCGTTGATGCAACGATCTGGGCTTGTTCAACGGGTCCGAGCGAGGCGCGAAACTTCTGTATCTTTGCAAACCTGATTTTCATTGCGACACACCAACGAGGCTACAGAAAAAGTAGCAACACGGTGCTACAATAGCAAGAGCCACAGAACACGAAGGAAGATTCAGGAAGAACGGGACGGGAAGGGGATACTAGCGTGGGAGGTATTGTTCTAATACAGAGACGACATCCCGTTGGTCGTACGGCTTGGGCAGGCACGCCGCAGCCCCGAGGTCACGGGCAACCTTCTTGGCGTGGAAGTCATCAATGGCAGAAAAAAACACCACAGGTGTCGTCAAATTTTTGGGCAGCTTCCTGATCCGATCCAACAGATCAAACCCGTTCATATCGGGCATCCGAATGTCGCTCAGGATCAGATCCGGGTGAAACTTCCTCAAGACAGTCAGCGCTTCGGCGCCGCTGTTTGCTTCCTTCACCTGGTAGCCTTCGCTCCGCAGGACCCGCGCTGTAGTCTTCAGCCAAGCAGGTTCGTCATCGATGACAAGAATATGTTTCCTTTTTGCCGTCACGTCATTCTCTGCTGCATAAGATACGAATGGGAATGGTCGGAAGCAACCGCCGGAATGACACCCTTGAGCGACATCACGCGACCTGCGATATGGCGGCTTCTTTGAGTTTCGTTCATCTTTTCTCTAACTTATGCACGTTCGGCATCCATTGACACGAGGATTACCTATGAAACTGCACCGACGTGACTTCATCAAGACGACTTCACTGCTCGCTGGCTCATCAATGATGGGAATGGGCATGTCGATCCCATCGCCAGGTGAATACTCTCCGCGGAAAAAAGACGCCCGCATGAAACTGACGTTCCGGCCGTACACCCTCGAGCTCAAGCATGTCTTCACTATTGCGACGAGCTCTCGGACGACGACTCCGGTCATGCTCACCGAGGTTCAATACGATGATATCACCGGATATGGAGAGGCCTCCATGCCACCCTATCTCGGCGAATCGCACGAAACCGCAACTGCATTTCTTTCGAACGTTGACCTCAGCAAGTACGAAAATCCCTTTGAGCTGGAGACCATCCTGAACGACATCGATGCCCTCGCGCCGGGTAACCCCGCGGCGAAGGCAGCCGTCGACATCGCACTGCACGACCTGGTGGGCAGACTGCTCAATCAACCATGGTACAACATCTGGGGATTCAACAGGAACGCCACGCCGTATACTTCGTTCACGATCGGCATCGATACTGAGGAGGTGGTCCGACAGAAGACGAAAGAGGCTGGAGAATTCAAGATCCTCAAGGTGAAGCTTGGACGGGATACCGATAAGATGATGATCGAGACCATCCGATCTGTTACCGACAAGCCCATTTGCGTGGATGTAAACCAGGGATGGAAGGATCGATCATTCGCGTTGGATATGATCCACTGGCTGAAGGAGAAGGGAGTCGTTTTCGTTGAACAACCGATGCCAAAGGAAAGCATTGACGATATGGCCTGGCTGACGGAGCGGAGCCCGCTCCCCACATTCGGCGATGAAGCAGTTCAACGGCTTTCCGACGTCAAGAAAGCACATCGGGTTTACAACGGCGTCAACATCAAGCTCATGAAATGCACGGGGATGCGAGAGGCCCACAAGATGCTGGTCCTGGCTCGGTCACTCGAAATGAAGGTGATGCTGGGGTGCATGACGGAGACATCGTGCGCGATCTCAGCGGCTTCTCATCTCTCGCCGATGGTCGATTTCGCCGACCTCGACGGGGCTCTGCTCATCAGCAATGACGTGTTCGACGGGACAAAAGTGGTCGATGGAAAGGTTACACTTACGGACAGACCGGGGATCGGGGTAGAAAAGATACTGTAGGAACGTGCACGAGCGCAGGGTCAGACGTCTGAGCCCCGCGCTCGTATTTCACTTCGTGGCAACTTCAGGGACTTGCTTTGTCCCAATGACTCGCCTGGCCCGGAGAAAGATCCTTCGAAGTAGTTCATTGTAGTTGGGGGCAGAAGGATCGAAGCTGTCGATCTTCACCCATGCCCCACCGGGGGTGTGAATGAGC
>CAZTKU010000044.1:0-17383 GCA_964614245.1 uncultured Ignavibacteriaceae bacterium | reverse complement strand
GTCGACCCACAGGGGATGATGTAAGGGAGGAGTGTACGAGTGTAGTGATGAAGTAATGCAGTAATGGAGTAGTGGAGAAGAGAGTGGTGAGGAACAAATGGGAAGTGGAAAGCAGTGAGATGGTGCAGCAAGCAGGTAACGGTCGACGGATCTTCCTCCAGTGACTTGTCCGACTTCTGACGCCGTTCAGGCCTCGAGAAGTCGGGCATCTGCCAAAAATAGGGCGAAACAACGCTTCACCCCCCATCGATTCAACCTCTCCCTCCTTTTGATTTGAACCCAAGCCTTTCGCAGATCATGGCGGAAGGCTGGAGTGTCTCAGATACTCTTCAGCGGCTTTCGCTGCTTGCCTTCCGCTCATCACGGCCCCCTCGATAGTTGCCGGATATCCCGTGTTTGTCCAATCTCCTGCGAGGAAGAGATTCGCGAACTGAGTCACGGTCGACGGGCGATGAGGCTCGAGCCCCGGTTTGGGAGAAAACGTGGCACGTTTCTCTTTTATCACAAGCGAGTGAACGATGTTGGCTTCCCGAGCTTGCGGGAGGACTCTGCGCAGATCCTCGATAGCCACCCGAACAACCTCGTCTTTCTCCATCTCGACATATTCCGTCGCGCCGCTGATTACCAGGGAAAGGTACTGTCGGGAGCGATCCCTCAGGTTGAGGATCCTGGATTTGTTGAAGATCCACTGGACCCGTGAATCGAGCAGGGCCACAAACTCCTGGTCGATCACCGCCCGGTCAAGCCAGAGATTGATCGTCACAATCGGAGAGGACTCAAACGCTGCGGCGGTGTGCCAAAACCGGCTGCTCATCTGTTGGTTCGACGCAGCAAGGTCCGCAAACGCGTAGTATGGAATCGCGCTGATGAACGCCTTCGCACCGCGGCTGACGCCATCCGAGCAGCGTGCGGCAGCAACATGCTCCCCTTCAGAGAGCACCTCCTCCACTCCGCAATCCGTTTTTGCCTCGCCGCGCCGCGAGTGGAGATAGCGAATACTCGGCTCGACGAACAACTCACTCAGGCCAACCCGTGGTACCATCATCGAGGAGTTCTCTCTTTTTCCCAGAAAAGCAGCGCGCAGGACTCTATAAAATAACAACGCCGAGACGTTCCTGGGATCATCATTGAGACTGCCAATGGCGATGATATCCCAGAGATACTTCTTGTTTTCAGCCGATTGACCCAACGTACTCAGCCACTCGTCGACCGTCAACGACTCGAGCCTTGGCTCGACCATCGCCGGGTTTCTCTGCAATTCCAGACCGACTCGCAGCAGCCTCAGGCGATCAGTGAATGAGAGTGTCCTCAGACCGAGCAAACCCAGAAGCATATGAAAGGGGGCAGGCAGAGCGGGGCAGGAGAGGGACGATATCCCATGGTCAGGATGAAGAAAATCTATGTGAAGATTGGGCTGAAGAGTGACAAGACGGTCGGCGCCGATAGTTTTCAGCAGCAAGCGCGTCTCCCTGTAACATCCCATCATCAGATGCTGTCCATTGTCGACGACATCGCCCGTCGTTTCATCAATGAACGAATACGTCCGGCCTCCGAGATGCTGCCGCCGTTCAAGCACCAAAGCCGAGACGTCGTGCGACGCCAGCTCGACAGCAGCACTCAGCCCACTGAGGCCACCGCCGAAGATAATCACGTCATATTTCATGGGGAGCTGACTCTTCCGCCCCTAGGCAGGGAGCTCGGTTCGGATGTAGCGATGGAAATTCTTGGGGAGTTTGTTGCGCAAGCGCAGGAGCATCGCCACGAGGAACTTGATGGGGGAGGCAAGCCGTATGCGCTTTGAGAAGACGTCATAATTCGCACGTTCGATTCGGAGAAGAAGGAGGTAATACGTATTCCCCATTGCACGCGCTGCGTAGAAGAGAGGTTTGTCATCTTCCGCGAGGTAGCTTTTTGCCTTCCGGAAAAACTCGTGCGCCCGGTCGCATTCGAATTTCATCAACGCTCGGAATCGGTCGTCATATACCGAATTCACCAGATCGTGCTCGGAGTATCCGAAGTGCAGCAAGTCCTCTCGCGGCAGGTAGATCCGCCCGTGCTTTGCGTCCAGCTTGATATCACGCAGGATATTGGTCAATTGCAGGGCGATCCCCAGGTTGATCGCATACTGCTTGGTGCGCTCGTGGTGATAGCCGAAGATCTCCGCACAGATCAAACCCACTGTCGAGGCGACGCGGTAGCAGTATCCCTGGAGCTCTTCAAACGATTCGTACCGATTCTTCTCCAAATCCATCTCCATTCCTTTGAGAAGATCCTCGAAGTGCTCGACCGGAATATTGAACTTCTGGATGACCGCCACGAGTCTGTTCAGGATTGCATAACGGGAAACCCCGCGAAGGGCTCGTTGCAGCTCAGCCGTCCACATGCGTAGCCGCTTGTACTTCTCCCGCACGTCCGCTTCTTCATCCACGATGTCATCCGTGTAGCGGCAGAACGCGTAAATTGTCTCGATCGCCTCACGTTTGGGAGGTGGAAGAAGCAGGATCGAGAAGAAGAAACTGCTCTTTCTGCTCGCCGAGATCTCTGGAAGGACGCTATCGACGGTATGTGCTGACACGGTCAATTATACGAAGAAAGAGGAGAGGACGAGTGATACTTTGTCACCCAGCGCGAGTGTTGGACGACGATACAGGACATCGTAATCAACGCGTTCAATCTTTTTCAGTATCTTCATCCCGCCGTTCCACGTCAACTTCAGCTCCATCGCGATGTCCTTTCCCACCTCGAGCAGCAAGGGCTTTCCTTCCCTGAACATCTCGCGGGTTCGGTCAACCTGGTAGCACATGAGATCCTTGAATGTCCGGTTGACCGTACGATCGAACAGTTCCTCTTCCGAGTATCCAAATTCGCGAATGTCATCCAAAGGAATGTACACACGGTCTTTCTCGAGATCAACGGAAACATCCTGCCAGAAATTCGTGAGCTGAAGGGCCGTACAAATGAAATCGGATTGCTGCATCATCGCTTCGCTGCGGTAGTTGAAGAGCAAGAGCATGAGCCTCCCCACGGGATTCGCAGAATGCTCGCAATACTCCAACACATCTTCAAACGTTTCGTACCGGTGCGTTGTGACATCGGACCGGAACGCGTGGAGGAGATTGCGGAAGAGCTCTATGGGGATCTCAAACCGATCAACCGTTTCGCGCAGTGCCACGAAAACCGGGTGTTCCGCGTGGCCTCGATAGCAGTCCAGGAGCTGCTCCTCCCATTCATTCATACTCTCGATTCGTTCTGCAGGCGTGAGGCCGGGTTCATCGGCATAGTCGTCGGCGATGCGAGCAAAAGAATAGACCACACAGACGTAACGCCGCTTGTCCTTCGGAATAAAAAGCGAGGCCACGGGAAAATTCTCGTAATGATCGTATGTGAGGCGCTCACAGTATTGAAATGCCTGTGCAACAGTCCACATCCGGCGAGTTTTCTTAAGGTCGCGGGTGATCATTGCGTGAGTGATCCTTTAGCCATTTTCCTTGCAAGATATTTGGATAGCCGGCACAACGCTTTGGGGTGAATCGCGAAGCAATATCAGAAATCGGGAAGCGAAAAGCAAGAGTACAGCAAAGTGACCATCGCCTCCAGGGCCACGGTTACTTGCTCAACATCGTGGTTCAGCAATTGGGTCGATAAAGCGGAAGTTGCTCTGTTCAGTGACCGGCGGTATCCGCCTCATGCAGCGTCGATCTGATCACTCATCGAGGACACCACCGTCGGCAGCTACTCCTTTCCCGCTTCGAACCGTTTCCACTCCTCAGCATACGCCCGCAGCTTCTCGTTCACAAGGTGGTTGATCGTGCCTGACTCAATTGAACCGTCGGGTCGCTGCACGCCGGCCTTCTTGCCTGTCAGAATCTCGATGCCCTGGTCCACGGTCGACACAGCATAGATGTGAAACCGCTTCTTCTTGACGGCCTCAATGACGTCTTCCCTCAGCATGAGATCTGTGACATTCAGGACGGGAATGATGACTCCCTGCTCTCCCGTCAGACCGCGGGCCTGGCACGAGTCAAAGAAGCCTTCGATCTTAAGGTTGACACCGCCAATTGGTTGAACCTCCCCTTTCTGATTCACCGAGCCGGTCACGGCAATGTCCTGGCGGAGCGGGACATCGGCCAGACTGGACAGAATTGCATAGATTTCTGTTGACGAGGCGCTATCGCCATCGACACCGCTGTAGGATTGCTCAAAGGTGATACTGGCGCTCATGATCAGCGGCTTATCCTGCGCGAACTTGCTGCGCAGATAACCGCTGAGAATCGCCACGCCCTTGTTGTGTGTTGGGCCGCTCATCTCCGCGTCTCGCTCAATGTTGATCACACCTGCCCGTCCAAGAGACGTCTTCGCCGTAATACGGGAAGGCTTCCCAAACGCATGCTCACCCATGTCGTACACGGAGAGGCCGTTGATCTGTCCAACGACACTCCCCTGCGTGTCAATCATCAGTGTGCCCTCGTTGATCATCTCCTGGATCTTGTCTTCGATGAGCTTTACGCGATACACTCTCTCGTCGACGGCTTTCTTGATATGAGGCGCTGAGACACTCTTGGCTTTTTCCTCGCCGGCCCAGTAGTTTGCCTCACGGATAACGTCGGCAATCATATTGAAACGCGTTGAGAGCTTGTTTTGCCTTCCGGAGAGCCGTACGCCGAACTCGATGAGGCTTGCCATCGCTTTCTGATCGAACGGCCGGAGCTTCTCGTCATCTACCACCATTTTGATGAACCCGAGGTAGTGTGCGACAGATCCACCGTCCTTTGTCATCTCATAGTCGAAATCAGCGCGAATTTTGAAGATCTTCTTAAAGTCGTCGTCTCGGAGATACAGGAGCTGATAGATCTCCGAGTCACCGATCATGATCACCTTCACGTTGAGATCAATCGCCTCGGGCTTCATGCCCGTCGGAGCAAAGCCGTAGAATGGTTCGTACGTATGAATTTCGATCTTTTCCGTGCGAAGCGAGCGTTTCAGATCCTGCCACACTCCGCCCTCGATGAGGGTGTCGAGAGCATTAAGGACGAGATACCCCCCATCCGCCTGGAGCAACGATCCTGCTTTGATCTGTGTGAAATCCGTGCGCCACACACCTCCTTTGTCGACCACCCGTTCGACCGTTCCAAAGATGTTCTTGTACTTCGGGTTCGTCTCGACAACGATCGGGATATGCTCGGTCCGCGAGTTGTCGACGAGCAGATTCACCTGGTACTCGACCAAATCATCTTCCTCCTGCTCTTCTTCCTGCTCACCCGGCGGCCCACCCGGGAGAGGCTTGTGGAAACGATCGAGGTTCTTCTTGATGTTGGCGCGTACATCTTCGAGATATGCGAGCACTTTCTTACTATCGTACGTCGTCTTCAAGACTTCGATTCCCTCATCCACCAACGGCATGACCAGCCGTTCCTCCACTTCCTCCAGAGACTGCTGCACCTTCTTTTCGATGTTGCGAAGCTCCCGGAACACGGTCGCCATTTGTTTCTCGAGCACCTCCTGCGTTAGCCTCAACGCTTCGAATTGTTCCTTCGGATATTCCCCCTTCTGCACCAGCGCATCGATCTCGTCAAAATTCGTCGCCTTGCCCTCGACGACAGGCACGATGTCCGGACGCATGAGATTCCCGACTTGAACTTGGACAAGCTCGAAACCTTTCTCCTTCACGCGCTTTTCGAAATCCAGCAAGACGCTTCGCTGCCGATCCTGGAAATGGCTCAGGACGGTCTTGCGCGCTTCCTGGTACCGGTGACCTTCGTACAGAGCTGGAATGTCGCGCGCAAGGTCGCGAATGAAATTGCTCATGTCATCCTTGAGTCCCTTTCCTTGCCCGGCGGGGAGAGAGATAGCGACCGGCATGTCAGGATTTTTGAAATTGTAGACATAGCAATGGTCCCGCAGCTCAGCCCGCTTGCTCTCAAACTCGTGAAGCATTCGCTTGATCGTGGTCGTGCGGCCCGTTCCGGAAAGACCCGTCACGAAAATGTTGTAACCGAAATGATTCATCGCCAGGCCAACGCGCAGCGCGCGGAGCGCTCGCTCCTGACCGATGATTTCCCTGCTCGGCTTGATCTCGGAGCTTGATTTCACACCAAGGGATTTCGGCTCGCAGCGCCAGCGAAGTCTGTCAACCGGCAGCTCCTTCGGAGCGCGAGCCAGCTTGAGATGTGTTGAAGGAGGTGGTTTCTGTTTGATCTTCATTGCGGTTCAGCAAGTAGAAGGAATGGTTGGAGAAACAACAGGACAGGAACCCGCCCGATGATACTGAAAAGAACAAGGAGTTGCAAATGAAGCTCCGGCCATCACGCTAGTACGGGCTCGTGAAAAAGTAATAGCCAACGGTCAGACCAAGATACCAGTATACTCCCTTCATCAGAATGGGGTGCTGTTTTTTCACATAATGCCAAAGCTGAGAAATCAAGACCATGACAAGCGTGAATCCTGACAACGCAACGAGGGTCGGCCCCAGGGGCAGCCTCAAGCCCCACCACGCGGCCATATTCTGCTGCGGATTGGTGACCCATCCGTACAGCACAACGAGATGCAGGATGTAAACGGCAAATGATTCGACTCCCAGGATGATGAGCCACTTCGGCATCCAGACATCCGAGTCCTCGCGATGGACGACGAGGCTTTCAAAGAACCAGAGACCGCTCAGAAGCAAACAGAGGATCCCCAATCGCATCCAGAAGTAGTTCGGACTGGTGAACCAGAAGTTGTAGCTGCGATACGTTTGGAAGGGGAGCCAATCCAAGAAATAGCCTGCAACAACGAGGATAAGCCCTAGAATTGCCAGATTTCGCACGAACCTGTTTTCTGTCCCTTGCTGTGCATGACGCAGGAAATCCCATGCTACGGCCGCCCCAGCCAACAGGAATCCTGAGTAGGGAAAGAGCGGAAATGGTGAAGCGCCCAGGCCGTTGAGCGCCATGCTTACAAACCGGGGAACTGTGTGATCCAAGTCCTG
Organism: uncultured Ignavibacteriaceae bacterium; assembly: GCA_964614245.1. Taxonomy (GTDB): domain Bacteria; phylum Bacteroidota; class Ignavibacteria; order UBA10030; family UBA10030; genus VGWB01. Next base: position 10,416 of record CAZTKU010000044.1, on the reverse strand, counting down.
GCTCCAGAAGAATGGAGTCGCGTAGACAACAGCAAGGAGAATAAGTACAACGGAACGAATAAACGATGTCTCAGATCGCAGTACCAACAGCAGCAATCGCAAACCAAGAAGCGTCACGCCGATACACTGGAGCACATCAAACGAGAAGAAGACAGTCCATTGCTGTGGCATCGCTTGCTCCAGCATCTTTGTCAGCGAAAGGAATGGAATGTGGAGGGCGTATCCGATGATAACAAGGAGCAACACACGCCCGGCGCGACGGAAGAACGCGGGTGTCAAGAAGAGGAGATACTCCCAGCGACGCTGGGTCGCGATCGCGAAGGCAAATCCTGCACCGAAAAGGAATCCCGGACCTGTGATCCCATGTGCGAGCTCGTGCAGCACGAAGAGGGACGAGCGCTGCGCGTCTGCGGTCAGCAGAGCGCGCAGCACATGTCCTTCGAGCATCATGAGGACGATGAATCCGCGATAGAGATCGAGAAACCGGTAGCGTTGAGGCCCAACCCGCCAGTGTACGCGCGGCAAAGGGGGTCCCGAACTGCTGTGTGGATCGGATCCTGTCACACAGCGCCCATCACCGCGTTGATGGCGACTACATTCACGATGTCTTCGACACTGCAGCCGCGAGAGAGGTCGAACGCGGGCTTGCGAAGCCCTTGAACGACTGGCCCAACGGCTTCAGCTCCCCCCATTCTCTGCGCTATCTTGTAGGCAATGTTGCCCGCATCAAGATCCGGGAAGATCAGCACGTTCGCCCTGCCTGCAACGGGGCTGCCGGGAGCTTTTCGCTCACCCACTGACGGAACAATCGCCGCATCAACTTGCAGGTCTCCATCAACAGGAAGCAGCGGCTTTTTCTTCTTCACGATGGCGGTTGCCTGTTGCACTTTCTCGATGAACGGATGCTCAGCGCTCCCTTTTGTCGAAAAGGAGAGCATCGCAATGAGTGGTTCTTCTCCAGTAAGTTTCTTGTGATTCTCCGCTGAAGCGATGGCGATGTCGGCAAGCTGCTCGGCCGTCGGATCCGGAACAACAGCACAATCCGCAAACGTGTACGTCTTCTGCGGAAAAATCATCAAGAAGAAGCTCGACACAATGCTGATACCTTCCGCTACACCGATGATCTGGATCCCCGCACGCAACACGTCTCCTGTAGTCGAGAGTGAACCGGCAACGCTTCCATCCGCTATCCCCTGGCGTACCATCATTGCTCCGAAGAACAATGATCGTCGCATCGTTTGCTGAGCTTGCTCAAGCTGTATTCCTTTCTCCTTCCGCAGGTCGTAATAGGCGTTGACAAACTGAGTCAGCTTGTCCGACTTCTCGGGGTCGACGATTCGAATCTTGTCCACGCTCACGCCGGCCTGCTGTGCCTTGGCTCGAATGTCATCCTCTTTGCCCACCAGCGAAATCGTTGCTAGTTCTTCATCCACGCATATCCTCGCCGCCCGAATTGCCCGCTCATCGGTCGCATCCGGCAGCACAATGTGGCGCTTCATCCGCTTTGCTTTTGATCTTATGTCCTGTAGGAGAGGTACCATAGGTTTGTCCTTCGATGTTGGAAGTAGAACAGCAGAGGGGGCTATGAGAACTCAGTGCAGGTTTGGTTGCAGGAATGCGGTCTTCATTGCTCTCCTGCTCAACTGCACCCTTCAATGGCCTTAGTTCGGTGTGAATATACCACGCGATCAGACCTCAATCAACCGGTTTTTCATCACCGGCTGACTGACTATTTGTCAAGCCGCACTGGGCTCCCCCTGAGCGTTCGCAGGATATCCTTTGTATTAAAAGAGTTTAATGGACCTTCCCCGGATTGTATGTCTGTCATTCTTTCATTATATTCTTCCCCCAAGGATTACCAAGTTCACTATGAGCCTTCACCGCTACGTTTACCTTGAGACCTACGGATGCCAGATGAATCTGGCTGACAGCGAGGTTGTCCTCAGTATTCTTGCCAGCTCTGGCTTTAAGCACACGGACGACCTCACCCGCGCGGATGTCGTGTTCGTGAATACATGCGCGGTCCGAGAGAACGCCGAACAGCGCGTGTATGGTCGGCTCGGCGATTTCAAGCACTACAAGCGCGAGAACCCCGGCGTCGTGATCGGCGTATTGGGCTGCATGGCTGAGCGTCTCCGGAAGGACCTCCTGGAATCCGAAAGCCACATCGATCTGGTCGTCGGCCCTGATGAGTATCGACGGCTACCGGAGCTCATCGAGAACGCGATTGCCGGGCACAAAGGAATTGCCACACGCCTCTCCCGCTCGGAGAATTATGACGACATCATCCCCCTCCGCACCGATGGCATCACAGCATGGATCTCGGTGATGCGAGGGTGCGACAAGTTCTGCACATTCTGCGTCGTCCCCTTCACGCGCGGGCGTGAGCGGAGTCGGTCGCTCGCGAGCATTATCGGCGAGCTCGAGCACCTCTCCGCGCGTGGCTTCAAGGAAGCGACACTTCTTGGGCAGAACGTAAACTCGTACAACGATGGCAACCATGACTTTGCCGACCTGATGGCATCCGCAGCGCTCGTGGATCGGAACATGAGGATTCGCTTCACGACCTCGCACCCTGAGGATATGTCCGAGAAGCTCATCCGAACGATCGCCGAGCATGAGAACATCTGCAACTACATTCATCTTCCGGTGCAGTCGGGTTCGGACAGAATTCTCGAATTGATGAATCGAACCTACACGCGCGAGCAATATCTGAAACTCGTAACGAAAATTCGCTCGATGATTCCGGGCGTGAGCCTCTCGACGGATATCATCGCCGGATTCCCAACGGAAACGCCCCGTGATCACCGGATGACGCTCGATGTTCTACGCGACGTGAATTACGATGGCGCATTCACCTTCCGTTATTCTCCGCGTGAAAATACCAAGGCCTGGCAGCTGGGAGACGACGTCCCCGAGCAGGTGAAGATCGAACGGCTGAATGAGATCATCGACGTTCAGCGCGAGATCTCCTGCAAGAGGAATCAAGAAATGGTCGGGCAGACGGTGGAGGTTCTGGTCGAAGGAGAAAGCAAGAAGTCTACCCGTGATTACAGCGGACGCACCGACACGAACAAGATGGTAGTGTTTCCAAGGGGCAACGCTCAGATCGGCCAGTACCTCGAGATCAAAATCGAACGCTCAAATTCAGCCACATTATTCGGTCAACCCGTGGCACGTGCAGCACGGGTTTATGAAGCCTCCAGACTCGTCGCGAATGGATAAGGAGGAGTGCACAGTATGAAGAATGGCTTCCGTCGTATGGCGATTGCCGCGAGTTGCGTCGTTGCGCTCGAGTCACCATTGTTCCCACAGACATCTCAGAGCGGACAACCCGACATCCAGCGCAGGCTTGAGTTGATCGAAAAAGGTCAGGGAGAAGCAGTCAAGACCGAGCTCCCGACGCTGATGACAATGTTCCAGAACCACCCCGGGGTGCTCTATTTACAGGGGGTTTTGACGACCGACGGGACCGAGGCAGCAAAGATCTATCAAACCATTATTGACAATTTCCCGAAGAGCGAGTGGGCAGACGACGCGCTCTTCAAGCTCTACCAGTACTACTACTCCGTTGGACTCTACAAGACAGCGGATCAAAAGATGGAGCAACTTAAGCGGGATTATCCGTATTCGACTTATGCTGCAGACCAGCCGGTGGTTGAGGAGCCGAAAGCCATTCCCCAAGAAGCGCCGGCTGTGGTGGCCCGTCCAGGCAAAGCAGAAAAATACACGGTTGTGTATACTGTCCAAGCGGGGACATTCTCTGTCCTGCAGAACGCCGAAGAACTGAAGGCGCGGTTTGAGCGCGATGGGTACGCCTCGAGCATTTTTACCATCGTCAACAATGGCAAGAAGTTCCACAAGGTGTGGGTAGGGGAGTTCCCCAAGCAGGAAGACGCGAGGCGGTTCAGCGCTGAGATCAAGAAAAAGTACAATCTCGACACGATCGTTGTGTCACGCTGAACCATGCGTATGATCGCTAAGAGGAGTTGAAGCCGTATGGATCGTGAGGCATTTCAGAAAGAACACGGGATCATCGGCCGGTCGCTGGAGATCCAGGAAATCATCGAGGTCATCCAACAGGTCGCGCCGACCGATATCACGGTGTTGATCTCCGGCGAGAGCGGTGTGGGAAAGGAGATTGTTGCACGCGCGCTGCATAATGCGAGCAAGCGGTCAAAAAAACAGCTGGTGACGGTCAACTGCGGTGCCATTCCGGAAGGACTGATCGAAAGCGAGCTGTTTGGCCACGAAAGAGGTTCGTTCACAAGTGCGGTCGAGGCGCGAAAGGGCTATTTTGAAATAGCCGATGGCGGCACGATTTTCCTCGATGAGATCGGCGAGATGCCGCTGGCGACACAGGTGAAGCTGTTGAGAGTGTTGGAGAGCGGCGAGTTCATGCGCGTCGGCTCCTCTGTGCCGCGGAAGTCCGACGTCCGAGTGATTGCAGCAACGAACAAAGACCTGCAGTATGAAGTCCAGCACAAGCGCTTCCGACCGGACCTGTATTTTCGGCTTCGGTCGGTGAACATCGTCATCCCGCCCCTTCGAAATCGGAGAGAGGACATTCCCCTTCTCGTGGAGCAATTCGTGAAGGATTTCACGGGAAAGAACCAGATTCAGTTCGACGGATTTACTGACGATGCTACAGAATTGATCATGGACTACCGATGGCCGGGCAACGTGCGTGAATTGAAAAACGTCATCGAAAGCATGCTTGTCCTCGAGAACGGAAAACGGATTACCGCCGCCGATGTCCGGAAACACCTGCGAGAGTATCAGGCGCCGCTGCTTGATCGAAACCTGCCGGTCGTAGCCAACAAAACGGTCGAGCAAGCCGAGCGTGAGCTCATCTACCGTGCGCTGGTCGATCTCAAAGGCTCCATCCTCGAGCTGCGCGACATGTTCCTGAGGGGCGCAACGGCGCAAGAGCGTTCTCAACGCGTCGTGCTCAATCAGTCGAACGGCAACGGCGAAATGACGCTCGACGAGATGGAACGGCGGATGATCATCGGCGCGCTCGAACGGCACAAGGGCAACCGACGGCTGGTTGCAAAAGAGCTGGACATCAGCGAGCGGACGCTGTACCGGAAGATCAAGGAATTTGGATTGAATGGGTAGGAGGTTGTTGGTTGTAGGTTGTACGCTGGAAATTGTATATTGAATATTGAGAGCGACGGGCTTGCAATCTCGTTTTTTCCTTTTCCCTTTTTCTTTTCTCCTTACTCTTTTTGGTTGCGCGGGCTGCCCGTACTCCTTTACCGGCGCTTCCGTGCCGCCGCATCTGAAAACCATTGCTCTTCCCATCGCGGAGGACCAGAGCGGCTATGGGGACCCGACATTGCGAGACCAGTTCTCGAGGGAGCTCCTCCAGCGGTTTATCAATGACAACACGCTCCAGCCGGCAGATCGCAATTCTGCAGACTCCATTCTTGAAGGAGTCATTACATCGGTCAAGGACGCACCTATTGTTGTGGAGGCGGGGGACCAGGTCGCCAAACGACGAATCACGGTCACGGTTCATATGACCTTTCAAGATGTGAAACTGCGCAAGAAGGTGTGGGAGAAGGATTTCACTCAGTGGGGGGATTATCCGTCCGGGGGAGGATTAACCCAGCGCAATGCAGGAATAGCTGAAGCGGTGCGAAAATTAACAGAAGATATTCTCAACGAAACAGTCGCAGGATGGTGACAACGCTATGACCGTCGCAGCATTTTTCTTCCGACAGGAGATCTTCCAGAACGCGTACTTCACGGACCTTGTCCTGTATCTCTACTTCTTCTCTCTCCTCATCCTCTTTACTTTCGGCGCCCACGGCTTCGTGATGGTGTATCACTACCTCAGAAATCACGGTAGAGAAACCGCGCTCTCGGTGCTTGGACAAGAGCCGGTGGTTACGGTGCAGCTCCCCGTCTACAACGAGTATTACGTCGCGGAGCGCATCATCGAGGCGGTCTGTAGCTTGGAGTACCCGAAGGACAAACTCGAGATTCAAGTGCTCGATGATTCGACTGATGAGACGGTTGATGTCGTGGCGAAAACGGTCCGGCATTTTCAAAGCCTTGGGTACGACATCAAGCACGTTCGACGGACGACCAGGGCTGGATTCAAAGCCGGGGCGCTGAAGGATGGCCTTGAGACAGCGCGAGGCGAGTTCATCGCAATATTCGACGCCGACTTCGTGCCGAATAGCAGTTTTTTGAGAAGGACGCTCCCCTATTTCTTCCAGGATGAGCAGATGGCTATGGTTCAAACGCGCTGGGAGCATTTGAACAGCGACTACTCGCTACTCACCCGGACGCAGGCGATGGCGCTGGACGGCCACTTCGTCATTGAGCAGGCCGTTCGAAACAGGGCCGGGTACTTCATGAACTTCAATGGTACGGGAGGCATCTGGCGCAAGTCTGCGATTCTCGACGCAGGAAACTGGCAGTCGGACACGCTCACAGAGGACCTCGACCTCAGCTACCGCGCCCAGTTGCGCGGATGGAGATTCAAATACCTTGACGATTTCACGTCACCGGCCGAACTCCCCGCAGAGGTCAATGCTCTGAAGACACAGCAGTTCCGCTGGACAAAAGGAGCAATCGAGACCGCACGGAAAATTCTGCCGGAAGTCTGGAAATCCAACATCCCTCTGCGAGTCAAGATCCATTCGACATTTCATCTGACGAACAACATCGTCTTCCCATTTATTCTGCTTGCGGGAATCTTGAACGTGCCCCTCATTTTCATCAAGCAACAAGGGGGACACGATTTGTATTTCGCGATGATGTCGGTCTTCGTGCTCGCGTTCATCGGGTCGTTTCTCTTCTACATGCTCTCCCAGAAAGCTGTTTACCCGGATTGGAGACGCCGGCTCCTCTTGTTCCCTCTCTTCATGGCTGGCAGCATGGGATTTGCTGTGAACAACTCCCGTGCAGTGTTTGAGGGATTATTCAGAAAAAGAAGCGAGTTCGTTCGGACACCGAAATACCGAATAGAAGACAAGAAAGATTCCTGGCTGGAGAAGAAATACGTGCCTCTTAAGCTCGATTGGATTGTTCTGATAGAGATCGCCCTGGCGGTCTATTGCTTCTTCGGCGTAATTTCCTCAATATACTATCTGGAAATTGCAGCGGTACCGTTCCAGCTACTGTACTGCCTTGGCTTTTCGTTTGTGTCCGTCCTCTCCATCAAACAGGCCATGGAGGCGCGCAAGCTCCGCCAACAACACTCATGACAACGATGGCTCAATCGCTCCACGAACAGATCCCGTCACTTGAGCGACGACTGGCACGTGAGCCCCAATCTCCGCTGTTCGCAAGACTTGCCAGTCACTACCTTCAAGCCGGGCGAGCCCAGGATGCACTCCGCATCTGCGATGAGGGCCTGGCGATCTACCCTTTCTACCCCACAGGTCACCTCATCAAAGGCAAAGTCCTCTTGGAACTGAAGATGTTGGCCGAGGCGAAGCGGGAGTTCGAGGTTGTGTCTGAGCTGTTGCCAGGCAGCGAGCTCGCGTCACGCCTGTACTCTAGCATTGACCTCGGACCTGCAACGGACATAGCGACAACTGTAGCCGAGGAACCCGCCGCCGTGGTTGAACCGATGGCTCCGGAGGCATCGGCACCTCCACAAGAGGAAACCGTGACTGCAGAAGAGTCACTCGTGATGCAAGCAGATCAGGTTGTCCCGCAGGTGGAGGTAGCTCCGCCGGAGGATGTGATGGCGGAAGAGCCCGTAACAGAAATATCCACAGAACCTCCAGAGGTACAGCCGGAGCCGTACGCTGAGCCTGGAACAACGCTTGATGAAGAGGCGGTGACGATCGAGCCAGCAGCTACCGAGGAAACGAAAGCCGAGGCAGGGCAGGTTCCGGATTGGTTCGAGGCGTTCAGTCAGCTCGAGCAACCATCCACAGAAACAGTCGAGCCGGCAGTTGAGGGCCAGCTTGAAGAGGAGAATCCGTTCGCGGCCTTCGGTGCCGAAGCGGAATCACCAACTCCTGAAGCTCCGATCGAAGGGGAAACATTCGAGGAGTTTGCGGCGCGCCTGCGGATGGAGCTCTTTGGCACGGAGGGCACGATGACACTCGATGAATACCTTGCGTCCTCGTCACCGGATCAACCGACTGCCGCACCTAATCACATTGAAGAGCTCGCTGAGAAGCTCAAAGCGCCCACGAAGATCACGCCCGTCATCAATTTTGCTGAGAAAGCGCCGCGGCCCGCCAGTGAGGCAGACACTCCGGCCGGCAGCGGATTCGTCACCCCAACCCTTGCGGAGATTTACGTTAAGCAGGGCTGGTACGATGATGCCATCAAAGCGTACCGGGCGCTCGCGGCCAACAAACCTGCCGAACGTGAGAAGTTTGAACTTAGGATTGCGGAAATCGAGGAAATGAAGAAGCAGCAGTGAGATGGTAAGGCGTGGGAAGGCGAACTGTAACGAAAAACCCCGACGTTCAGCCGGGGTTTTCTGTGCTTAGCGAGGGGCTCGGACTGAAGTCCGAGGCTGCATTACTTTATTGCATTCACAAACTTTGTCAGCCGCGATTTCTGGTTCGCCGCCTTGTTCCTGTGGATTACACCCTTTGCTGCAAGCTGGTCCAGCGTTTTAACGGCGACTTTCAGCGCTGCGGCAGCCTTCTCCTTCTCTTTCGCCAACCGAACTTTCCTTACAAGGGTTTTCAGTCTTGTGACGTATGCCTTGTTTCGCGCATGTCGCTGAATGCCTTGTCGGGCCCGCTTTTCAGCAGATCTGTGTTGTGCCATTCCCTTCTCCTATGTAAACCTGCTCAACAATTGAACTCGTCTGTAATCAAGATAGCGAACTATTCCCGAAATGACAAAGACTTTTTTGAAAACTCCCCGCATTGCTCGAGGATGCGGAGTCACCCAGGCTGCTCATCACGCAGCGCTCTCAGGAAGGAGCGGATAATCGCTGCGGTTGCACCCCAGATTTCGTGGCCCCGATACGCATAGTAGTAGACATCATAGAGCTTGTCCCGCCATTCTCGTTTCTCGACGCGCTCGTTCGCCTTCTCCAGGAACACCGAGACTGGTACTTCGAGCACCTCTGCGACTTCCTCTGCGTTGGGCTTGAGATGTGGCAGCGTCTCTGCGTAGGCAACGACGGGAGTAATGGCAAAACCGGAAGGCGTCTCATAGTCATCGAAGAGGCCAAGGACGTGCACCCCGTCTCGCTGCAGACCGATCTCCTCTTCACATTCCCTGAGAGCCGTCAAGATGATGTCACTGTCGTCGTCATCTTTCGATCCGCCGGGAAACGAGATTTGACCCTTGTGATGCTCGACATCCTCCGTGCGTTTCGTCAGCAGAAAATGGAGCTCCCCGCCTTTCGGAAACAGGATCATCAGAACGCCGGCAGGTGCGAGAGATAGATTTCGAATCTCCCTGCGGCGATACGACGCAAAGAATTTCTTGATTTGTTCCAGTGTGATCATCACAGGACAAGCGTTTTCAGTTGACTGCGAGAGGACCCGGCGAGAGCAGCTCTTTCAGGCGCTCTTTCTTGACACGACAACCCTTCCGTCAACGATGTCCTCGAGAACCGATTGCAGGACTCCTCTCCACTCCGGGTTACCAAGGGTCTCGTCCGGCTTGGACTCAAGCTGGTAGATGACATCGCGCAGTGAGCTGAAGCTCCTGCCCGGAAACCGCGGACTCGTTGACCGCACGATCACATGTTCGTCGAGCAGCCGATAACAGAAAAGCAGCACGTCATCCGCGGACTTCGCGATTTCTGCCTCGGAACGACCCTTGAAGATCGCCAGGAGCCTTTTCGCTTCAAGAACAACCGTATTTGCCGAGCCCTGCTTCACGTTGACAGTTACTCTGCTTTTTTGTACACTTGCGCGGGGGCCGATTCAACAATTAACAACTTTTTCGAAGGGAGGCAAGTATGGCAAAGGCCCAACGTGTCAAATACTTCAAGCTGAACCTGGAGAATAAGCCCGGCGCACTCTTGAAGATCATGAGCGAGCTGAAGGCAAAGAATCTCGGCTTGTGCGGGATCTGGGGTTTCGCAACCCACGCGGAGAAGGCAGAGTTGTTCGCTGTGCCCAAGAACCCCGACAAGCTACGGAGCATGTGGACAGCTTCAGGCTTGCTTGCTGACGAAGGAACCGGATTCTGGCTGAAGGGTATCGATAGAACCGGTGCGTTGAACAAGAGCCTGGAAGCGCTTGCCAATGCCGGCGTCAATATCGATTCGATTGACGCTATCGCGGTCGGGGGACGATTTGGCTCGTTTATCTGGGTCGGTCCTGCAGATATTGAAAAAGCTGCCGCAGCGCTCGGTGCGAAGTAGGACTGCCGCAACTGGACTTCCGGAGTCTCTCGTGCGAGAGTCCCACCTCAGACTTCGGAAGTCTTCCCGGATTACCGCTGTTTCTTCTTCCACAGCCTGTT
>CAZTKU010000043.1:0-18569 GCA_964614245.1 uncultured Ignavibacteriaceae bacterium | reverse complement strand
AGAGCACAGCTGGTCGCGTTCGTTTTGAACCCGGCCAAAATCGATCCGGCGTTTCCCCCTATGCCAAATCAGGGACTCAGACCGGCGGAAGCTGACTCGATCGTGACCTATCTCCTGGGCAAGATCGCTCAAACAGGAGCGAAAGCTGCGACGACCATACAGGGAAAGCCCCAGCAGAAATGAGATCGAATCTTACACCGACCGGCACCGTTGCGATGAGTCGTGTCAGGTTGCTCGACTACATCGCCCTGGCAAAACCCGAGTTGACGCTTCTTTCTGTTACCACAGCGCTCGGCGCCGCCTATCTTGCCGCTGGAGATCCTGTTCCCTACTGGTTGCTCTTTCATGTCTTTGTCGGGACGATTCTCGTCGGCGCTGGAGCGGGGGCGCTCAATCAGTATGCAGAAAGGCACTACGATGCGATGATGCGCAGAACGGAGAACCGTCCGCTGCCGTCTGGTCGTCTCGAGCCCACGGAAGCCCTTGCGCTTGGATCGGTGGCAGCCATTGGGGGCGTCATCTACCTTTCAGCTTTCACGAACGTGCTTGCAGGTTTCCTGGCAATAGTCACCCTCGTGACATATTTGTTTCTGTATACTCCCTTGAAGCGGATGACCCCTTTTTCTACGGTTATCGGCGGTATCCCCGGCGCCCTTCCCCCGATGATCGGATGGGCAGCTGTCGCAGGCGGACTGAGCATGGGCGCGTGGGCACTGTTCTTCATTCTGTTTTTCTGGCAGATGCCGCATTTTCATTCTCTCGCCTGGATGTATCGGAAGGACTATGCACGGGCCGGCTATCGGTTGCTTACGGTCGTCGACCCGTCAGGGTTGGTTGCCAGCCGACAGATCCTTATCTACAGCGCAGCGCTCGTTCCCGCGGCTTTGATGCCGACGATGGTCGGGACGCTGGGGGTCACGTACTTCTTAGGAGCGTCTCTTCTCTCTGGCGGGTTCCTGGTGCTTGCCATTCGGCTGTATCGAAACCGCACCAACAGCAGCGCCAGAATGTTGTTCCTCGCCTCACTCGTGTACCTGTCGGTCCTCATCGGCCTGATGATCTTCGACCGGCTGACCTGAGCGGTGAGGTGCGAAGACTTGCTTTCGGGGGAGGGGAGTTGTATATTGGTGGAGCATTGATGTTCTTTGACTGAATCCTTTAATCCTATCCGGCGAGGTAGGAAAGGAAGATCAAAAAGCAAAAATTAGGAATCAAATATGTGATTGTGCTGATTTTTCCTTTTTGATATTTGATTTTTGATTTACCTTTGCCTCCTTTTTCGACATCGTCGGGACCGGGGGCATTTTCGTTTCTTAGGGGCGGAAGCATGAAGAAAAACAAAATCCTGGATTCTGAGAGTTTTCGGCGGACTGTGAACAGGCTCGCGCATGAAGTCGTTGAGAGGAACAAAGGGACAGAGAACCTCGCTCTCGTGGGCATTCGCACGCGCGGCGAATTCCTCGCGCAGCGGCTCGCAAAGAAGATTGAGGAAATCGAGGGGAAGGGAGTGCAGGTGGGGATCCTCGATATAACCCTTTATCGGGATGACTTACGGGGACGTCTGGATCAGCCACAGCTCAAGAGCACAGAAATCCTCTTCGATGTCACCGGCAAGACCATCGTCCTGGTTGATGATGTGTTGTTCACCGGAAGGACGATCAGAGCGGCGCTGAATGCTTTGACCGACCTCGGACGGCCTGCGCTCATTGAGCTTCTCGTCCTCGTCGACCGCGGACACCGCGAGTTGCCCATCAAAGCCGATTTCATCGGTAAGAGCGTTCCAAGCTCGCTCAAGCAACAAGTCAGGGTCATTATGACGGAAGCCGACGCGGAGGATGGGGTCTACCTTATGGACGCGGACGAAGAAGGAAAGGAGATCAAGCCATGAAGCTCCAAAGCCGCCATCTGCTTGGTCTCGATGGGGTGTCCAAAGAGGAGATCACTCTCATTCTCGACACCGCTGTCAACTTCAGAGAAATCCTCGATCGACCCATCAAGAAAGTGCCACCTCTTCAGGGCAAGACGGTTGTCAATCTCTTTTTTGAAAGCTCCACACGCACCCGCATATCCTTTGAGCTCGCCGAGCGCCGGTTATCAGCAGATGTCGTGAGCTTTGCGACGGCTGGAAGCAGCGTGAGCAAGGGAGAGACTCTGAAAGATACCGCTCGAAACATTGAAGCGATGAAGATTGATATGGTCGTGATCCGCCACTCGGCTCCCGGCTCTGCGCATTTCTTGAGCCGCGTTGTTGATGCAAATGTGATCAATGCCGGCGACGGTGGCCACGAACACCCGACGCAAGCCCTGCTTGACATGTACACGCTTTGGCAGAAATTCGGGTCGCTCGAAGGGCTTCGTGTATGCATTGTAGGGGATATCGCCCACAGCAGGGTTGCCCGTTCGAACATCTACGGGTTGACGACAATGGGCGCTGAGGTATCGGTGTGTGGGCCAGAGACACTGATTCCACGCGAGATCGAGAAACTGGGTGTGAAGGTCTACCATCGGCTCGAGGAAATCATTCCTCGGGTCGATGTGCTCAATGTGCTGCGCGTCCAACTTGAGCGACAGAAGAGCGGCCTGTTCCCATCGATGCGAGAGTACCGTCGATTCTTCGGAGTGACGAAGGAAAAGGTGGCGAAAGCCCCCAAGCCGATCACGATCATGCACCCGGGGCCGATCAATCGTGATGTGGAGCTCTCAGCCGATCTGGCCGATGGCGAGGATTCTGTGATTCTTCAGCAAGTGACCAACGGGGTAGCCATTCGTATGGCGGTCCTCTACCTCTTGGGAACGACAAACTAGTAAAAGGCACACTATGAAGCTGCATCTGAAAGGTGGTAGACTGGTTGACCCTGTCTCGGGTAAAGATGAGTCCCTCGACTTCTTGATCGTTGACGGGCAATTTGAGAAGGTCGGGAAGAATCTGTCGGCCGATGGTTCGTACAACAGTGTTGACATGCGCGGCAAAGTTATCGCCCCCGGATTTATCGATATGCATGTCCATTTGCGTGAGCCGGGGTTTGAGCACAAGGAGACGATTGAGACCGGCTGCACGGCTGCAGCGGCGGGAGGCTTCACTGCAGTCTGCTGCATGCCGAATACCAATCCCGCAATCGATGACGAATCCGTCGCGAGCTATGTGCACGAGAAAGGAAGGACCGTGTGCGAAGGGATCGTCGATGTTTACCCGATAGCAGCGGTGACGAAGGGCCGTGAAGGTGTTGAGCTTGCTCCGATGGCGGAACTCGTCGAGGCGGGAGCTGTGGGTTTCACCGATGATGGCAGCCCCGTCGCCAGCGCGGAGATCATGAGGAGGGCGCTTGAGTACTCCTCGATGTACGGAATTCCCATCATCCAACATGCGGAAGAGTCCACCATGACGCAGGGGGGATGTATGAATGAAGGGTTGACTTCTACACGGCTCGGAATGGCCGGCATCCCTCCCGTTGCTGAAGAGCTGATGATCGCTCGCGACATTATTCTGCTGCGGTATGTCAAAAAGGCCCGCTATCATGTCGCGCACATCAGCACCCGCGGAGCGCTGGATCACGTCCGCAAGGCGAAGAAGGAAGGGCTCAAGATCACCTGCGAAGTCACGCCGCACCACTTCACACTGACCGAAGAGGCCGTCTCCGGATTCGACACCAACACCAAGATGAATCCTCCATTGCGGACGGCCGATGACCGTGCAGCATTGATGGAGGGATTGCGCGATGGAACCATTGACGTGATCGCGACGGATCACGCACCGCACACGATCGATGAAAAGGAAGTTGAATACACTCAGGCTCCCTTTGGGATCGTCGGACTCGAAACCGCTGTGGGTCTATCGATCACCGAAGTCGTCGAGAAAAAAGTCCTCACCTTGTTTCAGCTCATCGAAAAACTTTCCACGAACCCTCGCAGAATTCTCTCCCTTCCAATCATCAGGATTGCTGAAGGAGAACCTGCCAACCTCACGCTCCTGGATCCAAGCGCCGAGTGGACCGTGAATATCGGATCTTTTCACTCGAAGTCGAAGAACTCGCCATTCAACGGTTGGCGCTTGAAAGGCCGAGCAATCGGCATTCTCAACAACGGAAAGGCTCTCCTTGGGTGAGCGCAAGCGCTTGAAACCGATCCGATACCCATCTGTTCTTGCCGCATGCTGTGACCACAGTTGGGCGTCTGGCTCGATTCGTCCACAATTCTGAACGAAACCTGCTGGGAACCGTACACTGTGCGTTCATACTCCTCCGAAATCTTGCAGAAATACGCAAATTTGAATGGCACGGCCTTTGAATTTTAGAGTCGCGAGAGTAGCACTGCACGCGGAGGAACATATGAAATCGCTTCTCGTATTGATTGCAGCGGCCCTGACGTTGATAGGGTGCCACGAGCTCCTCATCATTGACACCACGCCCCCGGCGCCGCCACAAGGCGTCTTCGCCGTCGCGAAAGACAATGCCGTTGAGCTGAATTGGCTTCGCAATACAGAACCGGATGTCGACGGATACAGCGTTTGGGTGAGCGATCGGTTCGATGGGGAATACTCGATGATCGGATCAACTCAGAATACGTCGTTCGTCGACTACGAGGCAACAAACGGCGTCCGACTGTACTACGGCGTGACGGCCTATGACTATGAAGGCAATGAGAGTGATCTGAGCCGAGACGTCGTATACGCGACGCCGAGACCCGAAGGGTACGGTGTGCGGTTGGACGATTATCGGACATCGCCGAACACGGGCGGGTACGACTTCTCAACCTACTCAATCGGGAAGTACAACGATGATTACACGGATGTGTTCTTCGAGACTTACAACGGACGATTCTCTCTCAATGTGTGGGATGATACGGATATTCAAGACATGGGATTCACTCGGTCGCTCTATGACATCGCGGAAGCTCCTTCAGAAGGATGGGCACCGTCACGGTCGGTGGAAGCGATCATTGGACACACGTATGTCATTTGGACATGGGATGATCACTACGCAAAGGTCCGCGTGAGAGACGTGACGCCGTTCCGCGTGACGATTGACTGGGCATATCAGACGGCGCCGAAGAATCCCGAGCTGAAGCGCAACAAGACCACAGACGGACATCGGGATCTGCAGCGAAAGGCGCATTCAGGTTTCACGAAGTGAGAGCAACGTAGTTCTGATTAGTGGGATGGAAGCGACGCCACCCGGGGCAGAGTGAGATGGAATGAAGTGAATGGGTGACGTCGCTTTTGTGTTTTGAGCTCTATGATTCTCTTTGGTTGATTTTTTGTCCGTTTTCTGATACTTTATCTCTGCTTATGAGACCGCTCGTACTCCTTCTCGCCGCGCTCTTCGTGTTTGAGGCACCGGCGCAGCTTCGGTCGATCCAGCAACGAAAAATGAAAAAGGATTCGATCATAGATCGGAGCGTCGCAACGCCCAGCGTCCAGCAAGTTGACGTGCGGAAACTTTTTGGCCAGATTGAGCACGGCATACTCAACTCGAGCTTGGCATCTTCTCCCGTACCTTTTGCCCAACAGGTATTCATCAATGTCCCCGGTGGCGAGAGCGGCTATTTCTCGTCAAACCAGGGAGCGTCGATTCTGCAGACCTACTTCTCAGGGCGAGTGCCCATTTCTTTCCAGTTCACCCGGTATAGCGACAAGGCGCCCAATCCGTACGCGACGGGGCGCTTTACATTTGTCAAGAGAGGTCAAAGAGAATCGGCGCAGATCTATGTGTCGTTGGTTTTCCAGGACTCGCGATGGGTGATTGGCCAGTTCAACATCTACTGACTCCATCCGGCATGATCAATCCGTTTTCCTCCACCGAAAAGAAGCTGCGCCCCTACCTGTGGGGCCTTTTCATTTCGGTTGCACTGCTTCTTGTGCTTGTCGCTGCACGGAGCGGATGTGCCTTTCTGATCGAGAAGCAGTGGATCGCGCAGACATCCTCCCGTCAGGAGGATCTTGCCGAAATCGTTTTGGGTCGGTTCAACACCAGAGTAGCTGATCTGTTTGTTCTTGCCGGCAGTGTTGTGAAAGACCGCGAGCTGTTTGAGACAATCAAGGAAGGAAGCCCGGCGGGCCTTGCGGGTGCCTTCGAACGCCTCGATCGCTATCGGCGGCCTGATGATGCGAGCATCGATCTCGTCGATTCTCAAGGCGTCGTCATCGCGTGGTCGGGTCGAAGCGTGCTCCGGGATTACAGAGCCATCCTGGGACGCGAGCAAGCGGATTCTCTTGTCTTGATTCCGCAGGCCAGCCTGCACAGATACCTGTCGGTTGGCTTGCGGTCGTCCGATCGCCGATTCTACGTTGTCGTCAACCGTCCCCTCGAAGTGAACTATCCTCTCTCCAACCGATTTGTTTCGCGCTCAAGTTTCAGCGAAGAGCTAACGAAAGAGATCGGCAGCCCGGTGCGCCTGGCGTTTGATTCACCGCCGCGTGATACCGTGTCGCCAAACCTCTTCGTGGTCCCACTCGAGAATCTCAGGCATGAAGCAGTCGCGTATGCGCTCATCCTTGTCCCGACGGTGGCAGCCGAAATCCAACGGTTTGATCAAATCACCGATCCATGGCAAGCTACAGCCATCGCGGTCGCCGCTGCATTCCTGGCGTGGGTGCTTTTTCAAAAAAGGGGATCGCTCAGGTCCCCTGTCACTCGAGTGCTGGCGGGGACAATCCTGCTCTGGGGTGTTCGGTGCATCTGGCGAATCGTAGACTTCCCCTCGGGAGTGATCGGCGGAATTCTCTTCGATCCCTCGATCTATGCGTCCCCGTTCGTTTCTGGTTTAGCTTCCTCGTTGGGCGAACTCTTGCTCTCCTGCATCGCCCTATTCCTTACTTCACTCGCCCTTGCCAATGAAGCGATTGCCTGGCAGGGGAAGGGGGAAACCAGAGCCCAGACGCCCTCCACGGGCAAGAATGTGGCAGCATTCCTCCTCGCTGTGCTGATCGGTCTTGGGATGCAGTGGATTGTGCGAGGGTTCGGCGCTGCGATGAGAAGCTTCGTCGTCGATTCCTCGCTGCAGTACCAAGATCCCACCAACATGATGCCGGCTGCCTCAGTTGTTGTCATGCACCTGAATGTTTTGGTCTTGACGCTCTCGCTGCTCGCGGTGTGTGTTACCGTGTTCCTGCTGATGAGCTCTTTCGTGGCGCGCGCGCTGAAGAGAGGTGAGCGCTCTCGATGGGTACCGATGATCGTGCTCGGTGTGCTGCTTGGAGGGTATGGCATCTTCTTGGTGATCAACAAGACGCCACAGACCCCGTCTTATTACCCGGTTCTGGTCTTTCTCCTGTCGTTGTACATTGCCTCCTGGTTCGGTCCTCAGAGAGAAGGACGAAGCCTGTGGAGATATCTTTCGCTTCGACGGGTGATCATCGTTGGAGCGGTCGCGTTTGTCCTCTCGTGGCCATTGCTTGATATGTGGCAGCACGAAAAGGAACGCCAACGAGTGCAAGTCCTGGCCGACGAATTGATGCGGCCGGTGGACAATTGGCTGTCATTCGTTGTGAGCGAGGGCCTTCGCTCTACGGTTGAGGGGGCAAATGAATGGCTCGCACAAAGCAATAGTGACTACGGGAACGCCTCAAATCTTGCTTTCCTGCTCTGGGCTCAATCGCTCATGAGTCATGAGGGATACAACTCGGCGGTCTTCGTTTACAGCAGCCAGGGGAAGGAAATCAGCAGATTCGCCGTGGGTTTGACCACCTACGAACAGATGGAGCTCCTCACGCAGATCTTCGACACGGAGGAAGACGTGCTTCACGTCGTTGAGCGGAAGTTGCAGGGGGGTGCAGTCAAATACTACGGCGAATGGGCGCACGTTCTGGATTCGCAAGGTCAACAGCTTGGGACTGTGGCGGTTCTCGTCTCCGCCAGCCAGCGCACATTGTTCCGGGGAGAAGCGCCGGAGCCATTACGAACCGCCTCGCGAGATAGCTTCGAAGAGAGTTTCCGCAAACTGTCGATTTCGGAATATCAGCGCGGCTTGCTCGTGTCGACAACGGATCCTCTCCTGTTCAGGGGGTTGCGGCTCCCAACGGCGATTCACGAACAGTTTACAGCGTCAACGGTGCGATTCGTGTGGTCTGAACAGAATCTCGGAAGTCGAGCGTACGATGTCCTCTTCGCAAGAGATGAATCGCGTGAGGATCGAATTCTCGCACTGAGCCTTCAACCGCTTGATATCCGCTGGCATCTCTTCAACATCGTGAAGATGCTCGGTGTGTACCTGTTCTTCTTCGGTCTCGCTGCCGTGGGGCATATCGCGCGGTCGTACCTCCGCGGGAGCTCCGTAAGGTTTGGTTTCCGCGAAAAGCTTGTCTCGTCGTTTGCGTTGCTTTCGATTGTTCCCCTGGTGGTCATGGCGTCCTACAACCGCGAACTCGCAATCGAACGATTGGACGACAGTATTACCGGAAGGCTTGCGGAGGATCTGGACCTTATTCACCAGCGGATAATCACGTCGGTCACTGACGAAGGGGACTTCTTCGCGGGAATTAACAACGATTACTGTGAGGTTGCTGCGGCGGACCTGGGGGTTGATTTCAGCGTCTACAGCGGATCGTCGCTTCAGGCGAGCAGCCGGCCGGAGCTCTATCGGGCCGCACTGCTTGACGACCGCCTTACCGGTAGTGCCTTTGTCAACACGATGATGCTCGGAAAGAGTTTCTTCCGCGACTTCGAGCGAATTGGAGAGGTGACGTATACTGTTGGCTACCGGCCGATTATCATGGGCGATCGGGTCGTCGGAGTCCTGGCAGTTCCCGCTTTGTATCGTCAACGGGGAATTGACGAGGAGCTTGCACAGCGCAATGCGTTTGTCCTTGGAGCGTATGCGCTCGTCGTGTTTTTTGTTGTGATCGTCGGCTTCATCCTTGCGAATCGTCTGTCCAGACCGCTCCGTGAGTTGTCGGACGCCGCGCAAGTGATCGGCAAGGGAAATCTCGACGTGCAACTGACCCCTCAGTCGTCGGACGAGGTGGGCAATCTCGTGCAGTCATTCAATGAGATGACGAAGGAATTGAGGGCAAGCCGCGAAGACCTTGCACGGGCTGAGCGAGAGCTCGCCTGGAAAGAAATGGCCAAGCAGGTTGCCCACGAGATCAAGAACCCGCTCACGCCAATCAAGCTATCGATCCAACATCTCTCTCAGGCGTACAAGGATGGAGCGAAGGATTTTGGCCAGGTTTTGCAGCGGGTGTCGAACACGGTGATTGAGCAGATCGAGGTGCTCACCCGCATCGCGTCGGAGTTTTCCAATTTTGCCCGCATGCCGGCACGGAAATTCGAGCGTGTGGATGTCAAAGAACTCCTTCAGGAGACCGTGACACTGTTCGGGGGGGTACGGGGAATTGAATTTCGAACGAAATTTCCCGAAACTCCAGCCATCCTCATTGCCGACAGCGACGAGCTTCGCCGTGTGTTCATCAATGTCATGCGGAATAGTGTGCAGGCCCTGGAGAAGGGAGGGACCATAACGGTCGAGATGGGGATCTCCAACCAGATCTGCACTGTTTCGATTAGTGATACGGGCAGCGGGATTCCGCAAGAGCTTCAAGCCAAGGTCTTCCAGCCGAATTTTTCCACAAAAACGGATGGGATGGGTCTTGGTTTAGCCATCGCCCAGAAGGTGATTGAAGATTTGAATGGAACCGTCGCTCTTCGAAGCGAGGTCGGCAAGGGTACGACCGTGGAGATGAGAATTCCGCTCAGACTTGGATAACATGCCGCCTGCTCACCTGATTGTCTCGGAAAAACTGTCGCAGTTCAAAGAAGTCCTCTTCGCGATGAGCACGCGCCACGGCGGTGTGAGTCCTTCGCCGTTCGGGATGAATGTCAGTTTCCGCGTCGGAGACGATGTCTCGAACGTTGTTGAGAACAGGAAGAGGCTCTTCGCGTCTCTTGGTCTCGAGAGTGATCGAGCGGCGTTTCCACTTCAGGACCACACCAATGTCGTCAAGGTCGCTCTCGGCCCAGGAGAGTATGACGGGTGCGATGGGCTTGCGACGACACAGCCAAACCTTCCGCTTGCGGTCACGGTAGCCGATTGCCTGCCGATGGTATTGTTTGATTTCAGAAGAAAGGCGCTTTGCCTCGTGCACGCAGGATGGAGAGGAACAGCACAACGCGTCGCGGAGAACGCCGTCCGACTCATGGTAGACGGGTTCGGCTCGGCAAGCTCGAACCTCATCGCCTATCTCGGGCCGTCTGCAGGCGTGTGCTGCTATGAGGTCGGCGTCGAGGTGGCTGAGCAGTTTCCGGAGAGGCTCGTCGAACGTCGCTCCGGCAAATCGTTCCTTGATCTCAAGCAGGCAAATCTCCAACAGTTGCTGAGCTGGGGAGTGAAAAGAGAACATATCGAGATTTCGTCGTACTGTACAATCTGTCATCCGGAACTGTTCCACTCCTATCGACGAGATAGGGAACAATCGGGACGAATGATGGCGGTTGCCAGTTTGATCAATGCGGGAGACGGATGAGCGCATGTGTGGAATAATCGGATATATCGGACAACGGGACGCCATACCCATTCTCCTTGCTGGTCTTAAGCGGCTGGAGTACCGCGGGTATGATTCGGCCGGGATTGCCACGCTCTCTGACGGAAGGCTTTCCGTCGTCAAAAAGGTCGGTAAGGTTGACGATCTTGAGCAGGCGCTTATGGCGCGCTCGAAACGGGCCTTGATCGGCATCGGCCACACGCGGTGGGCGACTCACGGAGAACCCAATGAGACGAATGCTCATCCTCATCTCGATTGCCGGAACAGAATCGCCGTGATCCATAACGGCGTGATCGAGAACTACGCCGTGCTGAAGAAGAAGCTTGTGGAGACGGGGCACTACTTCCGATCGGCGACAGATACAGAGGTCTTGGCGCATTTGATCGAGGAATTCAGCCGACGGAATACGAGCTTGGTCGATGCCGTTCGGCTGGCTCTTCAACAGGTGCAGGGAACGTACGGTCTTGCCGTCTTGAGCGAACTTGAACCCGAGAAACTCATTGTGGCCCGACATGGGAGCCCGCTCGTGATCGGCATGTGTGAAGGAGAATTCATCGTGGCATCGGATGCTTCAGCAGTGGTTGAACACACGCGCACGGTTTCGTACCTCAAGGACGGAGAGGTAGGCGTCATCACGCGAGAAGGTATCTCAACAAGGACCCTCGCCAATGTTGAAACGGAAAGGTCCGTGGAAGAGCTGACGATCGATTTGGCTCATATTGAGCGAGGCGGATACGATCATTTTATGCTCAAGGAGATCTATGAGCAGCCTGAGACCATTCGTAACGCTCTCCGCGGTCGGCTGCTCGTGGAGAAGGGCGAGGTCAAGCTGGGCGGTCTGGAGCATGTCCGTGATCGATTGCTGAAGGCCCGGCGTATCATTCTCGTCGGATGCGGAACGTCGTGGCACGCCGCGCTTGTCGGCGAGTATATGCTGGAACAGATCGCGAAGATTCCAGCCGAAGTCGAGTACGCCTCCGAGTTCCGGTATCGGAATCCCGTGGTGACTGCCGAGGACGTCATGTTCGTGATCAGCCAGAGCGGTGAGACCGCCGATTCGCTCGCGGCCCTACGCGAAGCGAAGGCGAGGGGTGCAACGGCGCTGGGAATCGTCAACGTCGTTGGCAGCACCATCGCGCGCGAATCCGATGGAGGCGTCTATATCCATGCGGGACCCGAAATCGGTGTGGCCTCAACGAAGGCGTTCACCTCGCAGTTGACCGTTCTGGCACTCATCACCTTGATGCTGGCACGCGACAGGGGGACGTCGCAGGTAGACTTCAGGCTGCTGGCCCAAGAACTCGACAGCTTACCCTCCAAAGTGTCGTATCTCCTGCAAGTTGTGGGTCGCGTGAGGGAGGTCGCCGCGGAATTCAGAGATGCCAGGAATTTCCTGTATCTCGGACGCGGCTCGAACTATCCTGTCGCTCTCGAAGGAGCGCTGAAACTCAAAGAGATTTCTTATATTCACGCCGAGGGATACCCTGCCGCCGAAATGAAGCACGGGCCGATCGCGCTGATCGACGAACAGATGCCCGTCGTCATCGTTGTGCCGAAGGACGGTATCTATGAAAAAGTGATGAGTAATGTGCAGGAGGTCCGCGCGAGAAAAGGACGGATCATTGCGATTGCAAACGAGGATGACACGGACATCGAACAGCATGTTGAGTTTGTGCTGCGCGTTCCTCGAACGTTCGGGTTCTTCGGCCCCATCATCAATGTTATCCCGTTACAACTCCTTGCCTACTACATAGCCGTCGCCCGCGGCGTTAATGTCGACCAGCCGCGCAATCTGGCGAAAAGCGTTACCGTCGAGTAGCCTCGTTTGATTTTCTTCGAATTCTTCTTATCTTTGGCACTCACCAAAGAACCCACTGGAGGAGATAGGGATGAAAACTGAACACCGATTCAAGCCGAACGAATGGGCATTGGTACTTGGTGCCTCAAGCGGCTTTGGTGGAGCGACGGCCATCGAGCTGGCGAAGCACGGTATGAACGTCTTTGGTGTTCATCTTGATCGACAGGCCACGATGCCCGCGGTGCAACACGTCGTTCGCGAGATCAAGCATACGGGGAGCGAAGCGGTGTTCTACAACATCAACGCTGCAGATGCCATCAAGCGGGAGGAAGCTCTCGACGATATCCACGAGCGTTTTTCCAAGGATTCCTCTCAGACGGTGAGGGTTCTGCTCCATTCGCTCGCGTTTGGAACGCTCAAGTCGTTCATTGCCCAGAAGCCCGACGATGCCATCACACAGGCTCAAATGGAGATGACGCTCGACGTGATGGCGCATAGTCTGGTGTACTGGACACAAGGCTTGATCACGCGCAAGTTGATGAAAAAAGGGGGGCGCATCTTCGCCATGACAAGCTCCGGCGGCCACTCAGTGATACCCTACTATGGTGCGATTTCAGCAGCCAAGGCAGGTCTTGAGTCACATATCCGCCAGCTTGCAATGGAGCTGGGACCGTTCGGCATCACATGCAACGCGGTTATGGCAGGAGTAACGGATACTCCGGCACTGCGAAAGATTCCGAACAGCTCGAAGATGGTTGCGGTTGCCATAGCGAAGAACCCGTCCGCGCGATTGACAACCCCCGAGGATGTGGCGAAGGCTATTGTCCTGCTCGCCGATGAGAACGCATACTGGATTTCCGGTAACGTCATTGGCGTCGACGGCGGGGAAGACGTCGTGAGCTATATCGGGTAGCTTGCTCCTGGCTCTGCGCAATTCCTTCGTCAACACGGCAAATTCTCAAATTGAGGAGATGTATGTTTGACTTTGAATTTACCGAGGAACAGAAAATGCTCCGCGACATGGTGCGGGATTTCACGAACTCGGAAATCAAGCCGGTCGCGCGCCGTATCGACGAGGAGGAGAAGATCCCGCCTGAGCTGATACAGAAGATCAAAGATCTCGGCCTCCTTGGCGCCGCGTTCCCCCCGGAATACGGAGGCGGCGGTTTTGGCGAAGTGGGTTACTGCATTGTCCAGGAGGAGATTGGTCGAGGTTGCCTTTCCACCGCCACCTTCATTGGTGCCCATGAATCCATCGGTGCGAACGCGATCTACATCGGCGGATCGGAGCATCTGAAGAAGAAATATCTTGTGCCGCTCGCTGAAGGGAAATTCATCGGCGCTTTTGCCCTCACCGAGACCTTGGCGGGATCTGATTCATTCAACCTCCGGACCCGGGCCCACCTGGATGGGAACGAATGGGTGATCAACGGTGAGAAGCTCTGGATTACGAACGGCTCGCTCGCCGATGTCATTTCCGCCTTTGCCCGGACGGAGAAGGGCATCTCCGGCTTTGTGGTCGAAACAAAGCTTCCCGGATTCAGTGCCGGACCGCCCGAGAAGAAGATGGGCATCCGTGGGAGCGTCACTTCACCGATTACGTTTGAAAACGTTCGCATACCAAAAGAGAACATCATCGGCGATGATGGACGAGGATTTCTCATTGCCATGAGAACACTCGACGCAGGCCGTTTGGGGCTGGGCGCCGCATGCACCGGAGCAGCGAAGGAATTGCTTGAGCTCTCGACCAAGTACGCGAAGGAGCGGAAGCAATTCGACGTTGCTATCTCGCAGTTCGAGGCAATTCAATTCATGCTGGCGGAGATGGCGACGGTGACTTACGCGATGGAGTCGATCGTGTACCGGACGGCGGCTGCGTACGATGCCGGGAAGTCGATTTCGCGTCAATCAGCATCGGTAAAATTGTTCTGCTCGGAAGGATTGGACAAGGTTGCGGACCACGCAGTTCAGATTCACGGAGGAATGGGGTATTCGCGGGAGTTGCCCATCGAGAGATTCTACCGGGATTCACGTATCAATCTCATCTTTGAGGGGACAAACGAGATTCAGAAAATTGTGATCGCCAGGGACGTGATAAAGAAGAATGGAGTCCTCTGAGCGTCCGTTTCTTGCCTCCCGGGCAGAATTTCCCCGGGATTGCATTTTGTGGCACCTTGATTGCCAGGTTCAACACCGGGTGTTAGCCTCTGCTAACACTTTTTTGTTTCTAGGTGATCATATGACATTCCTCTTGGGGGCATTCACCATCTGATGAAAACTGTTCAGACCCGGGGGGTATGGCGTGCAACAGAGTTCCGCACCAAGGCAGTGCTCGAAGGCTTCTTGCCTCAGAGCGGAACCGTCCCACGAAGGTCAATCCATTTACGACGAAGTTTCGGGGTGAACAAAACAGGCCAGAGGATCACGAGCAGTCGACCATGCGAGCTATGGACGACTCTTTCTCACCCCGAGCCTCGAATGTTGATAATGGACTCACACTACATATTTCTTTATCATTGAGAGCACAAAAAGGATTCATCAACGGTAAACCGCTCAATAGGTGAAGACAATGAATCGAAACCTTCTCTTCGCAACGGTGGTATCTGCACTCGGCAGCTTTCTGTTCGGTTTTGACACCGCTGTGATCTCGGGAACAACGAAATTCATCACTGAGTACTTCAGTCTCACCGATGCAACGCTGGGCATGACGGTATCCATTGCTCTCTGGGGGACGGTGATTGGATCGATAGTCATCGGAAAACCAGGAGACGTATTTGGAAGACGGGCGATGCTCTCAACATGTGGCGTGTTGTACTTCATTTCAGCTATCGGTTGCGCCGTGGCTGAAAGCTGGTACGTCCTCCTCTTCTCTCGGTTTCTGGGAGGGCTGGCGATTGGGGCCGCCTCCGTGATGGCGCCCATGTACATTGCAGAGATTGCGCCGGGTCGGTTGAGGGGCAGACTGGTTGCGGTGGCACAGTTCAACATCGTCATCGGCATTCTGGTCGCATTCTTTTCCAACTATTTGCTGGTTGACATCGGGGCGGACAACTGGCGCTGGATGTTTGGAGTGATGGCTTTCCCGGCCGCTCTCTTCTTCCTGCTCTTGTTCTTTGTGCCTGAAAGCCCGCGTTGGCTCGTTAAGCGACAACTCGTGGACAAAGCCCGGTCTGTGCTTCAGAAAGTGGGTGCGGAAAACCTGGAATCCGAACTTACCGATATAGTGAATTCCCTGAAGGAGGAATTTGGACAGGGTGTTACGAAGCTCTTCCAGAAAAAGTATGGGTTCCCCATCATGTGCGCGGTACTGTTGGCCGTCTTCAATCAATTGTCGGGTATCAACGTGATCATGTACTATGCTCCATTGATTTTCGAGAAAGCGGGTGCGAGCACAAATGCAGCCATGCTGCAGGCTGTCGCTGTCGGAGTGACCAACCTGGTATTCACCATTGTCGCGATGTTCTTTATTGACAAACTCGGCCGCAAGACGCTGCTTTTGATTGGAGCTGTTGGAATGTTCGTTTCCCTGGCCGGTGCTGCGTTTCACTACTATTTCGAGAACCTTTTCAGCGGTGTCGGCATCGTGATCTTTATCGTCGGTTTCATCGCCTTCTTCGCCTTCTCGCAGGGAGCCGTTATCTGGGTATTCCTTGCCGAGATATTTCCCAACAAGGTGAGGGCTAAGGGTCAGGCTCTCGGATCTTTTACGCACTGGATCATGAATGCCTTGATCGGGTTGGTCTTCCCGGTCGTCCTGTCAGCGCTCGGGGGCGGGACTGTGTTCATGTTCTTCGCCGTGATGATGATTCCGTTTTTCTTCTTTGTGTGGAAAATGATGCCGGAAACAAAGGGAAAATCCCTGGAAGAGTTGGAAAGGGTCATCTTGTCGAGAGAATAGGGGCTCTGGCTCTATCGCTGTAGTGAGAACAACGTGCGCAATCAAGGATTGACTCTGGTCTCATCTCAACAGAACCATTATGATCGGAGCTCACCGTGAAAACTAAGACGATCCCGATTTTTCTGGCTTTCCTCTGCATGGGCTTTGGTGATGTCGTAGGTCCTCTTGTGGGGCTGGCCAAAGACACGTTTCAACTTTCCTACACGATGGCTCAACTCGTTCCATTTGCTGGGTTCATCATGTTTGGCGTTCTATCGGTTCCCATGGGCGTCTACCAGGACAAAAAAGGGAAGAAGTTTATCCTTGTGCTTGGCCTGCTTGTTGCGTTGATAGGACTGTCTCTTCCGATGATGAACGGAATGTATGGCGCAAGAGTTCAATTCAGTCCGGGAGAATACTTCAGTTACTATGTGGTTCTTTTGTCAATTCTTCTTCTCTGTGCTGGAGCAACAATACTGCAGGTCGCTGGCAATCCGGTTATGAGGGATGTTTCTCCTGAAGGTACATACTCAAAGAATCTTACACTAGCTCAGTCGATAAAAGCGGTCGGTTCATCTCTTGGGTTCTTACTTCCTCCTTTGGTTGCCCTGACCTTCGGTTTAGAATGGAGTATCCTGTTCCCGGTGTTTTCCATCTTGATCGTGGTTACCCTGCTTCTCGTAAGTCCACTCAAAATCTCGGAGCACAAGGACCCCGATGCAAAACCTGCATCCTTAAGGTCTTGCCTGGCATTGCTGAAGAACGGTTATGTATTCGTGATGGTTGTGGCCATTTTCCTCTACGTGGGTGCAGAGGTGTCGATGAGCTCAGGAGTGCCCATCCTCCTGAAGGAAAACTTCGGAGTCAAAGGGTTTGGCCTGTGGGTAAGCTGGGCAATATTCTATCTTCCAATAGTGTTGGGAAGATTTGGCGGCTCGATTATCTTGGGCAGGATGTCTGCCAAGAAGTTCCTTGTGGTCACCGTGATGGCAGCAATCCTCGGCGTTCTGGCGATGTTCACTCCAAGTGAACTCGTGACCTATGTCGGAATTGTCCTGGTCGGATTGGGATTTGCCAATATTTTTCCTCTCGTCTTTTCGATCACTATTGATCGAATGCCGGAGCGCTCGAATGAATTGTCCGGTTTGATGGTGACGGCCATTTCGGGGGGCGCAATCGTCCCGTTGATCATGGGGAAGGTCGTCGACAGTACCAGTGTTCTTGCAGGCTTTGCTGTGCCCTTATTGTGTCTTTTGTATATATCTTTCGCCTCATTTGTTTCAATGAGAAAAGCAGCAATTACCGTAAAGTAAAAGAGAGAGAACGAAGATGAATTATCGACTGGACAAAAGAATTGTGATGACGCTCGATGCCGGCGGCACGAATTCTGTCTTCTCAGCTATTCAAGGGAACGAGCAGGTCCTTGACGAAATTGTTCTACCCACCTATCCAGATGACCTGGAGAGATGCTTATCGACTGTTGTGGAAGGATTCAAGAAAGTCAAAGGGAAGTTGCAGAATGCACCGGTGGCGATCAGTTTTGCCTTTCCCGGACCTGCCGACTATCCTAACGGCATCATTGGAGATCTGCCAAACCTACCTGCCTTTCGCGGGGGCGTCGCTTTGGGCCCCATGCTCGAAGACAAATTCGGATTGCCGGTTTTCATCAACAATGACGGTGATTTGTATGCGTATGGCGAGGCGATCGCCGGTTACCTTCCATATATAAATGATCTCCTTGAGAAAGCCGGAAGCCCGAAAAGATACAAGAATCTCCTAGGTCTAACTCTCGGCACAGGATTTGGCGCAGGAATAGCACGCGACGGTAGTTTGTTTTTGGGGGATAATTCGATTGCTGCCGAGATCTGGCTCCTAAGAAACAAGTTGAATCCGCAAACCAACATTGAGGAGCATGCGAGCATTCGGGCGATACGAAGGATGTATGCACGGGGGGCTGGAATTCAGTTGGATAATGCTCCCTCACCAAAAGAGATTTATGAAATCGGTGTGGGTAAGAAAGAAGGGAACAAAGAAGCGGCGCTGAGAGCTTTTCGGGAAATGGCTGAAGCTGCCGGCGACGCGATTTCGAATGCAATTACATTGATCGATGGAATAGTTGTTATCGGAGGAGGACTCTCCGGCGCTTCCGACCTGTTTCTTCCTTCTCTGGTTCAAGAGATGAATAGTCATTATGTCAAACCTAATGGAACAACATTCCGCAGGTTGATAGCGAATGTTTATAATCTGGAAGTTAGAAACGAACTGCAAAAATTTTTGCAGGGATCCACGAAAGAGATCGCGGTCCATGGAACTGGCAAGAAGGTCAAATACGATCCCGAGATGAGAATTGGTGTCGGTATATCCAGAATAGGTACCAGCAAGGCGATTTCTCTGGGGGCATATGCTTTTGCGTTGAATTC
>CAZTKU010000042.1:0-19361 GCA_964614245.1 uncultured Ignavibacteriaceae bacterium | reverse complement strand
TCGACACGTTGGGATCTTCCTTGGGCAAACTACAATCCTCAGGGGTTCGTCACGGGCATTGAAGAAGAGGCATTCGCAGCGATAATTCCAGCGTCACTCGTGCTCTACCAGAACTATCCAAACCCTTTCAATCCGAGCACGGTCATCGCGTACTCGCTGCCACAGGCTTCAGACGTGACGTTGAAGGTGTACGATATGCTGGGACGCGAAGTCCGAACGCTTGTAGATGGGTTTCAAGAAGCCGGCATTCACCGGGCCGTTTTCGATTCGCGATATCTCTCGAGCGGCGTTTATCTCTATCGGATTTCCGCTGGAGCATACCATACAGCGCGGACGATGATGCTTCTCAAGTAGTCTTCACAGGAGCCAGAATAGGGCTGTCAGGAAAGGCACGGCGAGATTATTGAGCGACGTGCCTTTTTTGTTGCACGGAGCTTGCGGGGTCTTCTCCCGGAAAGACTTAACATTATGATAACTGAGTTATCATAATCGTGTAACGGATTTTCATAATTTTGTGCGCAGAACAGTGCGGAGGTCTCAGAATGCGAATAGCTTACTTCAACGCCAATCTCCGTCGCGGACAAGATGGCGTGACAACAGTGATGTACAGGATGTTCGAGGGCGCACTTGCACGGCGTCATCACGCAATAGCGTTCACATCGACATTGCCTGATGCACAGGATAGAATCATTCCGATGCACCGGGTTCCATCTGTGGCCTTGCCGCTTCAACGGAACTACCGCATTGCGGTGCCTGGATATCAGATGTTCGCCAACAGGCTGGACTCGTTCTCACCGGATATCATTCACATCAACAGTCCGTGCACACTTGGCTTTGCTGCAATGAAGTATGCCCAAGACTATGGCATCCCGATCGTCGCAACATACCACACGCACTTCCCGACTTACCCGCGATACTACGGCCTCGCGAGGCTAGAACAGTTAACGTGGAGAGTCTCGCGCCGCTTGTATAACAGAATGAATCGAACCTTTGTCCCCACGCTGCCGATCCTCCGCGAGCTCAACGAACACGAGATTGAGAGACTGGAGTACCTGCCTCATGGCGTCGACCTCGCCTTGTTTAACGCCAGACGTCGATCACTCGCGTGGCGAGAGAAGATCAATGCACAGAACAGAGCGGTCGTGTTGTTCGTCAGCAGGTTAGTATGGGAGAAAGATCTGGCTGTGCTGGCTCGCGCTTACCAGCTTCTTCGGCAAAGTAGGACGGATTTCGAGATGGTCATCGTCGGTGACGGTCACGCGCGTGAGGAATTTAAGGAAATGATGCCGGGAGCTCATTTCC
The DNA here is from genome assembly GCA_964614245.1 of uncultured Ignavibacteriaceae bacterium. Classification (GTDB taxonomy): domain Bacteria; phylum Bacteroidota; class Ignavibacteria; order UBA10030; family UBA10030; genus VGWB01. The sequence continues at coordinate 18,059 of CAZTKU010000042.1, read as the reverse complement.
TCGGTTACCAGTCCGGACACGTTCTGGCGGAAAGCTACGCCTCGTCCGATATCTTTGTTTTCCCGTCGACAACCGAGACATTCGGCCTGGTGACAATAGAAGCAATGGCTTCAGGTCTTGCGCCTGTCGCAGCAAAGGTCGGGGGCGCTGCCGGGATTATTCAGGATGGCAAATCGGGTCTGTTTGCACCGCCGCTGAATGCTGATGGGCTGGCGAACGGCGTATCGTTTTTACTCGACAACCCGGGGAGGCGGGAAGAGATTGCCAAGAACGCTTTAGAGCGCGCTCAAGAGTTTTCATGGGAAATGATACTCGGTCAATTATTCAGCAGCTACGAGTCGGTAATCTATGAACACAAGCTCCGCCACGCTCGAGCAGCGTAAGACGGGCTGGCTCACATCGAGCTCCGTATCTGTCGGTGAGACGATTCCAGCAAAGAAGTCGCCACTCATCGACTTCAAGGTCGTTCATATTTCTGATCCTCATCTCAGCCGGCAGTTCTATCGAGAACACCTTAAGTCCTTCAAGCTCCTGCTCCGTTCCCTTCTCGATGCAGGCTGCGATCATCTTGTCATCACGGGGGATATCGTGAGCACCGCCGATGAGGATGATTATTATCTTGCCAGAGAGATCCTGGGAAAATTGGACTTGCTTGATTCCAGGCGACTCACGGTTGTGCCTGGTAACCACGATATTTTTGGCGGTCCACATCGCGCCGTTGACGTACTCAGTTTTCCACAACACATCCGCAATGTGGATTATGCACGACACCTTGAGCGTTTCCAACGAGTGTTCGCTGAAACATTTCAAAATGTGGTTTCCTACGGACACGACTCTGTCTTCCCCTTCGTCAAGAAGATCGGCCCGTATTCAATCATTGGCATGAACTCCATCCCGCAATGGTCATTATTGAAGAATCCATTTGGCACGAACGGTCGGTTGGACGAGATCCAAAGAGAAGCACTCACTCAGATGCACCGTGACCATCGCCTTGTCGACACGATTCCTCTCGTGGCCATTCACCATCACTTCAACGATTTGCAGGACGACCCGACGAAGGGCAGTTGGTGGAAGCGTGTTGAGTCTAAGACCATGAGAATGAGAGGTCGGAACAGGACTCTTCGACTCTTCGAATCTCTTGGCGTACGGTACGTACTGCACGGCCACATCCATCGAAATGAGATCTATCGCAACAACGAGATCACCTTGATGAATGGGGCCGGGGCAGTTTGCGATGATCCGATCAAGTTCCTCAAGTTCAACGAGCTTCGGTATGTGAAGGGCAAAGAATACGTTCGAACGAACGTGCTCCCTATCCCGTTCCAGACCACGGCGCAAGCGGTCTCGAGACAGCGTCTCCACTATCCAATAGCAACACCGCCTCTTCCCTCAGTCGCAAAGTGATCAGATATGCTTGATGTGCTGAAACAACAAGTAGTGGAACTGGAGGAACGGGCTTCGCAGTCTCCTCTGCAACCCGCGAAAAAGATCGCGGTTTTTGACCTGGACGATACTCTTCTTATTGGGGATATCGGGGATGCTGTCTTTGCGTTTCTGACTTTGCAGGGGCATCGACTCAGACTGTCGTGGCAGGAATATCAGCGCCTTCTTCATATCCACCGAAGCAAAGCCTATCTGGGGGTCGTGGAAGCGATGGCGGGGCTTGAGGCTGAGGCCGTTGTGGAGGCAACTCAGGCAGTGATGAATTCCAACGAAAGCTATCTTACAGTCCAGTCAGATCGAGTGAGGGCGCCGAAACCACGGCCCCTGCTATCCGGGTTTGTATCCTTTCTCTTGGATCGCCAGTACCAAGTCTTTGTCCTTTCGGCGAGCAACCATATTTCCGTCCAGCATGTCTCCGAGCAATGGTTTCACATACCCCCATCGCACTCCTTCGGCATTCAATCTCGCCTTCGGGATGGGAAACTTACCTCCGAGTTGACCGAACCGGTGCCCGTAGGGTTTGGCAAGGCGCACTTATTCAAACTCGTTGCCGGTTCCGCCCTGCCTCTGATCACTGCGACCGACAGCAGAATCGACCTGCCTCTCATGCGCCTGACGCACCCCTTGGGCCTAACGCTTTGGGTCGGCGATGACCGGATTGACTACGGTGTTGTGATGGAGCTATCCCGACCGGGGCAACGATTCTTTCTCCTTGATGCCAGCGAGCAAGTCCCACTGAACGAATTCTAATCCTCGATCTGAAGAAGCGCTGTCGTCACTTCAGGCGAAAACCTGACTTTGGACACCCTGGGCCCCTCTTCAGTTCCCAGCAGATGCTGTGGTGACGCAGTACTGATCCTTTTGAGCCTCCACGGCAAGTGAAGATCAATATGTGACGGTCCTGATTTAGGGAAGAATTTCGAAGAGAAGGAGATGTGGCATGAGTTGCTTGATTCGAATTCGAGAGAAACGCTGACTTTGCCAAAGGATGTCGGTGCACTCGTGATTTTCAGATTGCTCCCCTTCTGCATTGAACGCAAAGCAGCACCAGCGAAGAGCTTCAACGCCCCCCCAACTTCTTGCAGGAGGCAGGCACGCAGGAAGAGGACCACTTCCGCAGCAGCCCACCCGTGATGCCCATCTCCCATCGAACCCCCTCCTGTTTTAGGATGAATCGCTTCGGGAAACGCGTAACTCGGACTCGCCTGCCGGAAGACTGATTCTGCCATCTTCCAGGCCTCGTCGACACTGTCCAAGAGTAGGAGAGAATGAGCGAGTTGGAGTGTGAGATAAGGGTTGTAGCCCGAGTGAATGATAGGATGGAAAAACCCGCGGTCATCGACAAACCTCTTGACGATGGCCCTCACGGTCTCCTCAGGATAAACAACTCCCGTGTCGAAGAGGTTGAGAGGATAGATGCTGCAGATCGAGCCAATGGCACTTTCGTCGAATGCTCGAAGCGGTGCAGACGGAATGAGAGGCTCTCCCAGCCTTTGTTCGACCAAGCGAAGCGACTGCAGAAGGTCGTTTTCGAATTCGAGCACCTCCGCTTCGAAGCGCCGCACATCCGCCCCTTGCTGCACTTCCCGGGCGATCGCGCAAAGCGCCTTAAGTCCTCCGAGAGACCAGAATGAATCCCAATAGTACTGGTCGACGGTCCCCAGGTGTTCCGCGCTGAGACTCTTTGGCATCAAACCTTGATGCGTCGAATCCGTGGTCTCCGTGCGTCTCCTCATGCGGACGATCCATCGTCCGGCCTTAGCGAGCAGCGGATACCATTGTTTCAGCCACAACAACGAACGTGTCATTCGAAAGTGTTGGTAAATCGTCCAGAGCACTGCCCCGTTTGAGTCCCATTCCCCTCCTGGCGCACGGAAGAAACCATCAGAGGTGAGTCTGCTTGGAAATCCATCGATGACCTGACGAACCCGCTTCGAAAAACCGAGCACATCAAGGGCTCTCAGCATTGGCGCCGCATCGCGGAACCAGAAACGATGGTACAAATATGGTCCAGGAGAAATGAAGTCTCCGTCATGAAGCTGCATGAGTGTCAGTCGATTCGCGTCGAAGAGCTCTTGCACGCGCCCATGGCCAAATTGGAAATCAGCCCCTTCTTCAAGCTCCTTTTTCCAAGTATCCTGCTGCTCTTGCCTTCTCCGGTCGAAGGAGACTCTCCACGTGCCTTTGATGGTCGCCCGCTCGAGCTCAGCATTCGTCCCAAGAGCTATGCTGTAGCAGATCGACTGAGCCTCGGCCGGAGCAAGCAGCAGATCATATGTGGCGACGGAATTTGCCAATCCCCTGTCACACTTCACCACGCTTTGTTTCCCGCGTGTTTTCTCAGAGGTATGAAGCCACCCTTTGCCTGCCCGGAGTTGATTTGCGGCGTCGCCTTGAATGGAGTTTCCGAACGTTATCACGCTCGGTTCTTGAGCAAAGACCACTCCGACAACTCCGTCAACGGACGCGATCCGACGTGTCTTGAACTCGATCGTCTTGATCGGTGCCACACCTTCGGGACCGAACGGTCTGATCGCAACGCACACTTTGACCTTTCGAGCTTCAGTCGATCCATTGACGAGCTTTGCCTGGCAGAATGCCACGTCCTTCCCACCTCGGACGGACCCGACGAACGCTTCCGATTCAAGCCGAAGATCCCTCCAAAAATACGTCGTCGTCAACCGGGGTGCTCTTACGTCAAGCCGCTGCTGCACGATTTCGGAGAGAGACGGAAAGAATACATGCCCACCCTCCGCAAGCCAAATATCGACAGACCACTCCCTCGGAAGTGGGGTGAGAAGTCCTCGAGGGTCGACGATAGCTTCGTGGAGACCAGTTGGTGAGCCTAATGCGGTCCAGTTGCGATTGGTGATGTTGATGAGGAGAGGGTTCTGTGAGCGGGCGACGTAGCCTGGGCGTTCAGGATCGAGTTGCTGGTGCACCCAGAATGGATAGACCCAATCCCGATTCATCTGGAGCACGCTGAAATTCAGCAGCCCCCGGATAATCATCGGCGCGCTCAACTCGAACAACTCGCTCGGGAAGCCGCCCCCGTCGACGTCGCCCAGGGCGCTCACCAGTTTGAATTGGGCAAGCGAGGGATCGGGGATTTTGATCTGCCTGAGCGCTTGCTCGATAATGAAAGTGTTCAGATTCACAAGACCGCCCCCGCACTATTTCTTCAAATCGAACGAAAACATCGTTCCCTTGCCGACTTCGCTTGTCACTGATACCCTGCTATTGTGTGCCTCGACGATGTGTTTGACAATGGCAAGTCCCAGACCGGTCCCCCCCACCTCCCGCGATCGTGTCTTGTCGACTCTGTAAAACCGCTCGAAGACTCTGGGCAGGTGCTCTGCCTCGATCCCAGCCCCATTATCGGACACTGAAATTGTCACAGAATGGTCTTGCTCGGCCAGTCGTGCAACGATCGTCGTCGACTCGGGACTATATTTGATTGCATTGTCAATGATATTGCCGATTGCCAGTCGCAGGCGATCCTTATCTCCAAGGGCCAAGACCTCCCCTTCGGGTGCTTCCAGAAGGAGCCTTTGCTGCTTCTTTGCCGCATTGTCCGAAAAGTCACTAACAATCTGTCGGAGGAATAACACCACATCGAAGTACCGAAAGCTCATCTTCATCTCGCCCGATTCGATTCGTGAAATCTCGATCAGGTCGCTCAGCAGGCTGTCGAGGCGATTGGCGTGGTGATAGGCTTTCTCCACGAATTTCTTGTTCACCGCAGGGTCGTTTATAGCTCCATCCTGAAGCGTCTCGAGAAATCCCTTCAGCGAGAAAATTGGCGTGCGGAGCTCATGGGACACGTTGGCAAGGAACTCACTCCGCACGCGCTCGAGCTTCTGAAGTTGGTCAATGTCGGTCTTGAGTTTGTCCGTCAGCTCATTTATGAGCTCTGCCAGCCTGCCGATCTCGTCCTGCGATCGAACCGGAAGCTTTTGGTCCAGGTTACCCGCTTTGATCTCTTTCACCATCTCCCCAATTTCCACCAGCGGCTTGGCCATGCGCCTTGCAGCAAATTGACTGACGAGGAGAACGACAGCAAGCACAGCAATTGCAGCAACGACGATCTTGAACCGAATCTCGTACATAACGCGCTTCACGTCTCCCAGTCCGACGGAAACGCGTACGAACTGCAGACGTGGAAATGCGCTCGAGGCAGAGATCCAAAGGTCGACTTTGCGAGCCACATAGACCAGGTCTTCGTGAATGGACATGCTCGTCCGAACGTTTGAACCTGTGCCCACCTGCCGGGCCTCGAGGATTTCAGGTCGTTGCGAATGGTTGTCCAAACTATGAAGGAGAGAGTCAGGCACAGAAGAGTCATAGATCACCACGCCTGAGGTGTCAATCAGCGTGATGCGCATCCGTGACGCTGAGGCAAAAACATTCAGGTCTTTCTGCGCCTCCGCTCGCGATGAACCACGCTGAGCCCCTGCTTGCACCAGAGCGGCTAGTACACTCGTTTCGGTACGGAGACTGCTCAGAAGGCGGTCGAAGTAGTATCTCTCGATCTCATAACTCAACAGTACAGAGAGGAGGGACAGGACGACAATCGAGATGAGGATGTACGTGAGGGTGATTTGCGAGCGGACACTGCGCATCAAAGCTCCTTCTTGAAACGATATCCTACGCCTTTCACAGTCTCGATGTGGGCTGCGTGGTCGCCCAACTTCTCTCGGATTTTTCGTATGTGCACATCAATTGTGCGATCGACGACGTAGACATCGTGCCCCCAGATCTCGTTGAGCAGCGTTTCCCGCTTAATGACCCGCTCGGGATGCCGGGCAAGGAAGAGAAGCACCTCGAACTCTTTCTTTGGGAGATGAAGTTCTTTGCCGCGGATCTTGACCATGTAATTGTTCACATGGATTGCCAGCTCGCCGATCGTCAAGACGTCGGAGGCTGCCTGATCAAGATCGACATCGCGCGGTCTCAACGCACGCTTCACGCGCGCGAGGAAGGTTCGAACCTTGACAGGTTTTGTGATGTAGTCATCTGCGCCCAGCTCCAGGCCGACAACCTCATCGACCTCACTATCGCGCGCAGTCAGAATGATGATCGGGATCCTCGATGTCGACGGATCTTTGCGGATCGCCTTGCAGACCTCCCATCCATCAAGCTCCGGCATCATGATATCGAGAACGACGAGCTCGGGATTTTGCCTGGCAAGCTTCAAAGCCTCCCTGCCATTTCGGGCCGTCAGCACCCGATACCCTTCTTTTTCCAGGTTATACGTCAACAGCTCCAGAATGTCTTTTTCGTCGTCGACGACAAGGATCGTGGGATGCATCGTGGTGTGGGTGGTTCGTTTCACAAAAAAGCCTCCGTTTCTCCAAACGAAGGCCTCACTGGTGGAGGTGCGGGGAGTCGAACCCCGGTCCGAAGAGAAGACTCTCAAGACTTCTACGTACTTAGCCTGCCTTTTGAGGTTCGCACGAGGAAACTCCGGTCCCGTTTTCCGGGATCCCGCGGAGCGGGACAGACAGGATTGGCCTCATGCTATTTGAAGTAAATCCCGCTTGTGGCGGAATTTCATCCTACCCCCTTCAAAACGAGGTGGGACTATCCCATCTAAGTCGACGTTCTTTCTGCCCCCGATGGGCGAAGAACAGGAAGAACGGGTTGCCTAAGGTTAGTTAAGCAGCCAGTGCGTAGTTGTAGTTGGCACTTGATTGTTTACCGCTTCTTTAACGTGGACGCGGAGACCACGGTACGCAGTCCTGAGCTTCCTCATCCCCGTCGAAGCCAGGTCACCCCCGAAGAACGACGAGCTTCCGATAAAGGATGATGAGCTTGAACTTGGCATCAACAAGATACGAAATTGTGAGCAAATACTCAATCCGGCGCATCGTGCTCGTGCCGGCGCTGTCTGAGAGCAAGATACTTCCCCCTACCCTGTTGTTGACTGCTCACTCGTCTCCTTGGGATAATTCCGCCTCAGGTCTTTCACCAGATAATCAAATGCCTCTTGCGGGGTATCGGCAAAAACGAGCAGTCTTCGCTCCGCGGGACTGATCATATGGAGCTCAACGAGGCGGTCAAACTTGACCATGTCTTGCCAATACTCCTTGCCATAGAGAACAACGGTGACTTTTTTCTTGATCTTTCCCGTCTGCAGCAGGGTGAGTACTTCAAACAGCTCATCCATCGTCCCAAACCCACCGGGAAACATCACCAATGCTTTCGCCAAATAGACAAACCAAAATTTGCGCATGAAGAAGTAGTGAAACTCGAAATTCAGGTCGTCAGTGACGAAAGGATTGGGACTCTGCTCAAATGGAAGGCTGATGTTCAGGCCGATGGACTTTCCCCCAGCGAGCTTCGCTCCCTTGTTCGCTGCCTCCATGATGCCCGGACCTCCACCAGAGCACACAACGAAGCGATGCTGGTGATAGAGCCTCTTTGACCATTGCGTCAGAAGCTTGGCAAGCTTCACAGCATCTTCGTAGTACCTCGACATATGCAGCTCAGTCTGAGCAGCTTCCATCGCCTTTTGAACCGTCCGCGGCGGTTTTTTCGCCAACTTCGCTTTTCTTTCAAGCTCGCTTAAGTGCTGAAGCACGGTCCTCCTTGGCTTCATCCTGGCCGATCCGAAGAAGACGATCGTATCCTTGATATTCTGATGCCGAAAGCGGCGCGCCGGCTCGAGGAACTCGGACACCAGCCTGATGACTCGCGCATCCGGACTGTTGAGAAACTCCAGGTTCTTGTATGCTTTTTCGGCTCTTCGTTTCTGTTTAGCCATTTAAACCTATCCTCTCGTCATGATTGTCTTTGAGTCTACTTTTCTCATCTCAGTTCTAAGCATTTGTTTACTTCTCAGCCTTATCACTTTCGACGATCATCGGTCTCGCGAGGATCCTCAGGTTACCTCTCTTGAAAAACAGGTTTTCGCTGCGTTCGAGCTGGGCTATTCTGACGTACCCTAGCCCCTGGGCCTTTTGCCCCGTTCCCGGCTTGATCGCGCTCGTGAGGGTGCCACCTTCCCCTGCTTCCGACCAGAGAGCTACTGGGAGCGTATCGGGAAATTCGTCGAGGATCAGCCGGACCAGCCTTTTCTGCACCTTCCTGTATGTATCCAGCCGGGCGATGACCTCCTGGCCGATGTAGCAGCCCTTCGTCCAACTAATGAGCGAAGACAAGTTGGCCTCGAGCGGGTTGTAGTGATCCGAGAGCTCGTTCGGACTCTTCGGTATACCGTGCGAAATCCTGAAATTCTCAAACTCATCCGGCCGAGCGGCACGAGCTCCCACTCGTGTCAATTCATCGATCAGCCGTGCCCGATCCGATTCATTGCTCAAGAGATGAAGAATTCCGGCACCGTCCCAATTCTCCTCCCAGATGTACGTTCCTTCCGGAACTGTCATTGACCGTCTAATATCTTGGAGTGAAGCGCTATCGTAAAGGACGTAATGAGCATAGACCGAACTTAGCACTTCAACCTTCGCATCCTCCATAATGATAAGCTTGTCAAACCATTGCGCTAACCCTTCAGCATCCGAAGATTGGCCGACAAGCAGCAGTTTGTTCTGCTCGGGCTTGACAACCGAGAGGACCTCGATCATCCGCCCTTTTTCATTTGTTAAGACAGTCTGAACAGTTCCGCCGACCATCAGCCCCGAGACATCGTTCGTCGATAGACGCTGGAGAAGATCCTGGGCATCCGCGCCTTCGAGCCCAATGAGAGCGCGCTCCGAGACATCGAGAAACGATCCATGTGCGGTTGCCGACGAGTTTGCAGGCGCCACGATTTTCGTCTTGATTTCGGAGATGTTCATTTCACGTGCAAGTTGCGATTTTTTCTTCGGAAAAATATATGTATTTTGCTTGTGACATTCAATGAGGCGCGCACCGGGCAAGCTGATTTCTTCGGCCCAATCGCTCCTCTGAACGGAACTCGCTATGTCGATCTCCTTGTTTCTTCAGTACAGGGATTGCGCCTCCTCTCCGTGATCAAGCGGGAGTGGGACCGCGACATCACAACCATCGCGATTCTGCACGAACTCTATGAGAACCCTCAGGCTACTCGTGCTTGCCTTCGTTCTCGTACTCGGAAGCACGAACACCTCCTATCCACAATCTTCCTGGCGCTGGGGAAATCCGCTTCCTCAGGGGAACAACCTTCACGCTGTTCAAATGTTTGGTGCCGACTCGGCGATTGCCGCCGGAGACGCTGGAACGATCATCCGGACGAGCGATGCCGGGGCGACGTGGTCCATTCAGGACCACGCAGGAGGCCTGGCGAACATCTATGCGATGCGCTTTCTTGACGCGAACACGGGATTCATTGCCGGCGACGCGTTGAGTGGCCAGGGGCTCGGCGAGGGGGTCTTGTTGAAGACCACTGACGGAGGTCAGACTTGGACCAGGCGAACAACGGGCTCGCAGATAAGCTTGCTCTATGCAATTTCCTTCAGGGACGCGAACAATGGGTGGGCTGTCGGGTCCGGCTTCACCATTCTTCAGAGTACTGATGGAGGTAACACGTGGAATAAGAAGATCAGCGGTGTGCCCTCCGGTCTATACGAAGACTTGCACGACATTTTCTTCCTTAATTCGAACACGGGACTGGCTGTTGGATCATCGGGCACTATTTTGCTCACAACGGACGGCGGGATACACTGGACACTCCAGCCAAGCCCCACGAGCAGCAATTTGAACGCAATGTGCTTCCTCGATAGTCGGAACGCGACGATAGTTGGTGACGGTGGGACCCTCCTTCAGTCATACAGCGGAGGGCTCACGTGGCTCGTGGTCCCGAGCGGCACCACCGCGAACCTCAGGTCGGTCGCAGCGACCTCAGAAAAAACACGAATTGTCGTTGGTGACGCCGGCCTAATCTTGAGAGAGGCTTCGCAGGAGGAGAATTGGCAGCTACAGAGTAGCGGCACATCAGCCAGCCTAGAATCGGTCCATTTCATCGGCGCCAACGATGGCATTTCCGTCGGGCGCAACGGCATGATCCTATGGACAGAAGATGGGGGGGTGACGTGGGAGATGAAGACGAAGGGATTATTCACACCGCTCAACGGTGTCGCGTCTGCCGGTGGCGACTTTCTGACGGTTGTCGGAAATTCAGGTCTCATCCTCCTCTCGTCGAACGGCGGGCAGACGTGGAACATTCAAGCGAGTGGAGCAACGACCCAGAACCTCTACGGCGCGGCGTTTTCCGATGTTACTTCCGGAATCATCGTGGGCAATGCGGGCACGATTCTGCGGACAACGGACGGAGGCCAGAACTGGACACCGCGTGCAAGCACAGTCACGATCAGGCTCAATTTTGCCTGCTTCAGTAACCCGCAGAAAGTCTTTGCCGTCGGGGCAAGCGGAACAATTCTCCGCTCCACAGATGTCGGCCAGACTTGGGCGAAGGGAATAAGCGGCACATCTGCGACCTTGAACTGCGTATTTTCGCTCGACTCGCTGAACATTGTTGCCGTCGGAAACGGGACGATCACTCGAACCGCGGATGGCGGAGAGACATGGACTGCCCAATCGATGGGGTCATCCAGCTTACTTGCCGTGTGGTTTACGAGCCCGGGCACGGGGGTCATCTTTGGAACCCCGGTAGAGTTCGGCCTCCCAACAACCATCCTGCGCACGACCGACGGGGGCACAACATGGACCAACCTCGCCGCCCAGGCGTCGTGGGGAGTCATTCGTTCGGTCGCGTTCACCGACGCGGAGAATGGGTGTGCTGTGGGTGATGCCGGCGTGATGTTAGGGACCACGAACGGCGGAGCAAGTTGGGACACGCTTCAGAGCCCGACCGCGCAGAACCTTAGAGGTATTACACTCTCCGGTGCCAGGCTTGTCACGGCAGTTGGGTCCGGAGGAACAATCATCCACACAACGCCCGGCGGAGTCACGTCTGCCGAGTTGAGCGCTCGCGAGGGAATCCCATCACATTTTTGGCTTGGGCAGAACTATCCGAACCCATTCAACCCAACCACAACGATCGAGTTTACGATCCCTCGATCCTTGCATGTTGTCCTCAAAGTCTATAATGTATTGGGTGAAGAGGTCGCGACCTTGTTGAACGACAACCTCGGCTTGGGGCCGCACAAAATCCGCTGGGACGCGACGGGGTTGCCAAATGGAGTTTACTTCTATCGCCTTCTAGCGGCCGAGACCGACGAAACCCGGACACTGATATTGCTGAAATGATCCAAGAATTTTAGCTGGGTACGGATCTCAAACAGGAGCCCGGCGTTGTTCATTATTCCATGGCTCGATTGAAGCTTTGAGACGAATCCTCATCACACTGGCGGCTCATCTCGCCATTCTGAGTTGCGCTCTCTCGCAGCGAGTTGACATTCGTGGGGTGGTCGCTGACAGCGTGACGGGAGAAAGAATTCCTTTTGCGAATGTCCTTCTCCTGAGCACCAACAAAGGCGCCGCCACCAACATCAATGGATTCTATTTGTTGCCGAGTGTCGCTCCAGGAACCTATGAGATTTCAGCCAGTTCAATCGGGTATCGGCGAAAGGTCCTCCGGATCATTGTGGAGTCCGGACGGCCCGTCACTTTGAATTTCCGGTTGGCACAGGAGGCTGTGGAACTTCAGGAGGTGCTTGTCACCGGTGTAACGAGACGCGAATTGAGCGAGATCAGCACGAGCGTCCATGTGCTCGAGCAGCGTGATCTGAAGCTTGTCCCCGCCGCGGTCCAGGCCGACGTGTTTCGGAGCATTCAAATTCTGCCCGGGATCACATCAACGAATGATGTGAGCGCGCAGTTTTACGTGCGCGGGGGTGCCGGGGATCAAAACCTCATCCTCTTCGACGGGATTAGAGTCTACAATCCCTATCATGCCTTCGGCCTCTTCAGCATGTTCGATTCCGACATCATCAACACGACCGAGGTCTACACGGGGGCCTTTCCTCCCGGTTATGGAGGCCGCCTTTCTTCCGTCGTGAGTTTGATTACGAAGGACGGTTCGAAAGCAGGGATTGCGGGAAGAGGCAACATCAACTTCCTTTCATCGAAGTTTCTGCTTGAAGGGCCGATGCTTGCGGCCGGGCAGTGGCTCGTGAACGTCCGCAAATCGCTCTTCAGCTCGACGCTTCATAAATTCTTTCGCAAGGATGTGCCGCTTTCGTTCTATGATGTCTTCCTGAAGGCCTCGACGGAAGAGGATTCCAGCGGGCACGCCAAACTTGGGATTGAGGCGCTCCTGAGCGGTGATGAAATGACTTCTTCGGAGGCGAATCAGCCGAACTATTCCTGGCGCAATGTGGCTGTCGGACTCAACGGTTCGGCTCTGATCCAGGACCGTATATTCGTCTATGCGACGTTAGGGTTGAGCTCCTTTGAGGCAAAACGAGACCCAAAACGCTCGACCGTCACGACGCCGGCCTCAACCTCGGTGAGCGAACTCACCCTTCGCACGAACGCTACGTACTATACCGACTCCAGGGATCTCTATTATTTTGGATTTGATTTTAGCTTTCCGGCCCTCGAGTACAGACTTGTGAATCTCCTTGGACAGAGCACGCGGCTCGCGAACACGCTGCCGGAGGTCTCAGCGTGGGCCCGATATCAGACATCGGTCGCAGACATCAAAGCTGATCTTGGCTTCCATGTGGAAATCGGTTCGTTGTTGGCAGGTCGAGCGGGCTGGTGGGGGGTTCAGCCTCGTGTCCATCTCAGCTACGAGTTCGCCCCTCTCTGGCGGGCGAAGGTCTCGTACGGCAGATTCACTCAGAACCTCATCGCCGTCAACAACGAGGATGATTTGACACCAATCTTCGATGCGTGGATAGCCGTCCCCGACGATCTGGACCCGGAACATTCCGATCACTACGTCCTTGGCCTTGAAGGGAACCTCCTGCCGAACCTATCACTGAACCTGCAGACATACTACAAGCTGTACGGCTCGCTTGTGACTTACAACCGCGACAAGGTGGATGCGCGCGATCCGGACTATATCAATAGCAGGGGCGAGTCCTATGGAGGCGAGGCCTTGGTGCGTTTCGGAACTTCGACGATCGATCTCTATGCAGCCTACACGCTTGCCTGGACAACGATCACCCAAAACGACTTCACGTATTATCCTCGGTACGATCGGCGTCATACGCTGAAGCTCTTGTCCGTCGTGCGGCTCTTTAGTCAACTCACCGCAACTGCTCGTTGGGATTTTGGGACAGGATTCCCCTTCACGCAGTCAGTCGGCTATTATGATCGTCTGTCCTTCAGTGATTTCTATGACAATGCTTTTCAAGACGAGACGGGAAGTCCGTACACAAGGTTGGGATCGAAAAACAGCAAACGCATGCCGACATATCATCGGCTTGACGCAAACCTGGATTATCATTTCACGATGGGCTCCATGCGCGCGAGCGTCGGAATTCATCTGATCAACGTGTATAACCAGAGAAATGTGTTGTACTTTGATCGACAGACAGGGCAACAGATCAACATGCTGCCGTTCTTCCCCTCCGCAACCCTGAGTCTGGAGTATTAAGCATGAAACGCCGAACACGATTTCTTCCCCTTATCCTGATGCTGTCATTCTGGATCGGTTGTGAGGAGCCCTTCAGCCCCAAGGGTCCTCTCGAGAAGAAGATGGTGGTGTACTCTCTTTTCTCAAACAAGAGCGACACGCAGTACGTACGCGTCTACACGACCTATGACGCGCCCGGGAGCGATCCTCTCCAGAACACTATCGATACTCCAGTCACGGACGCTGTGGTCACTGTCACCCAGGGTGCTGTGCAGTTTCGATTTCAGGACACAACGCTGCAGCGACGGGACGAGGGTCGCTACTCCTCCACTGTTCTTGCCTACAGGTTCTACCCTTTGAAGCTTGAGAGGGGAAAGACTTACACTCTAACGGTCAATTCACCTTCCCAAGGTCAGGCTGTTGCTTCTGTGACGATCCCGGATCAAGGCAGCCTATTGGCGGAGAACACTTACCTGCTCAGGGATCCCTGGTACACTATTGACGACGTCGCGTTCTACGCTGAACTCTCAAACGTCACCAAAGGATTTCTGGTCAGGTTTTTCCTCGACTACGAGATTTACATCAAAGACAAGGGGTGGTTCCCGCAGCTCTTGCAGATCCCCCTCTCAGTTCTCCGGGGGGACAGCCTGAGCAACTACGTGGCTGACTATCCCAAACTCATCCGACGCTCATCGGGATTGACAACGGGGCGTTATGCCCATCCGGGTGATGTGCCGAAAGAGATGGCCACCTACCCCAACAGTGTATATAGAACGATGATTAGTATGATCAGGAGGGCTTACCATCCCGATGATGTGAAGCTCAAGCAGGTCGTCGTCCAGCTCATCCAGGTCGAGCCGCAGTTCTATGACTACTACAACATCGTGAATGGGTTTCGGGATCTCACGTCCATCCGGGTCGACCAGCCGGATTACACCAGTATCAAAGGAGGGATTGGGGTCTTCGGGGCTTTCACCGTGGATTACCAAACCTACGAAGTGCCCGACACATTGGGCTTCAACCGTTAGTGGCTCGCGACGTTTTACCTCACTTCTTCAACTTCAACATTGTTATCTCTGCCGGTGCGTGATAGCGGATGGGCGCAAGCGTGAACCCGAGCCCATTTGTGACGCTCACCAGCATGTCCCCTACCTTGTGAAACCCGCTCACGAATGGTGATTCGAACGTCGCCGGGGCCACAAGAAAGAGGCCGGGAATCCCGAAGGCTATTCCGCCACCGTGAGTGTGTCCTGCAAGAAAAAGATTGTACCCTTTTGCGCGGGCGAAGTCGATCAGCGCTGCTGCCGGCTGATGGACAAGAAAGATCTCAAAAGCTCCGTCTATGCCCATAGATGCCTGCAGAAGCCGATCACGCGTCGGTCGTTGTGAATATGTATAGGTTACGACCGTTAAGGCGACAGGCGTCGACCTCACCGTGAGAAACACCGTCGAATCTTCCACAACGCGAATGCCGTTTCTCACGAGGCCGGCAACTACCTGACTCTTGCTCGAGAAAATGTCATGGTCTCCTACCGCGGCATAGGTACCGTATGTGGAATGCAACTCGCCCAGAATGCTTGCTGATGAATCGACGTACTTCGTGCCGGAGGTCACCAGATCGCCTGCGAACAGGATGAGATCGGGTTGGAGGGAATTCACCCGATGCACAAAGCGCCTCATCGTCTCACACGTTGTTCTTCCATCACCCTGGACATCGGAGACCTGAACAATTCGCAGTCCGTCGAGCGCGCTGAACGACCCTGGCACGTGAACCTCCTTCTCGACAACTCGCACCGTCCAGGTGTCCGCGTAAATTCTGAATCCCGAATAAACCAAAATAACCAGGAACGCTCCGACAACAAAACGTGGTTCGATCATTCTCCACCATTCCTGTTGCCTTCGAAAGAACCGGAGAATCCAGAACTTCGTGATGTCGGCAACAACGTAGAGGATGAAAAGCTGAAATGCGATGACGAGCGTAATCCAGAACGGATAGGTGAGAAGAAGATCGACGAGGAGGTTGTCGCCGGCGAACTCCGGTACAATGACTCGCCCCTTGAGCTGGTATGCCGCGAAGAACACGACCGGCAGGAGGTTCACAAATCCCAATAGGCCCGCCAACACCTGGCGGACTCGCTTGCGACTCCACCCTTTCAGAACGGTGATGGCGTCAAGGAGCTTTCTGCCGACGTAGAAATTGATCGCGAGCAGAGGAAGATAGATCGTGAGAACAAAAACCAGAGTCCAGGGCATTCAGCGAACTACTTCCTCTCCGACTTATACAGGTAGGCACTCTCCACGAGCCGGCTTTCTTTCTCACCCGTGTTGAGGGCAAACCGTGAACCGCTCCAGATCGAAGCAGATCCATACTCGCCCCGCTTGTTGAGCGCATAGAAGACGACCTGGAACTTGAACCGACCCTTCTCGTCGAGCAGGCGCTTCTCCCTGGTCTGATCGCCGATTCGCTTGCAGGCCATCAGACAAGCTTCCTCGGGTGACTTCCCCTGCCGCATGTACTCGACAATCATCACGCTGCTGCACGCCAGCAGATTCGCCTCTCCGCGCCCGGTGGATCCGGCAGCACCCACCTCATTATCGACGTAGAGACCGGCTCCCAGAATCGGCGAATCCCCCACCCTGCCGGGGATCTTGAATGCCAGGCCGCTCGTCGTCGTGACACCGGAGATGTTGCCATTTGGATCGATCGCGTCACAGTTGATGGTGCCGTAGTGCTCCAAGAACGGTTTCAGCTCCGCTCCAACGTCTTTCGAGTTGATATCGTGAGGCGGGAGCCAGTCGTCTTGGTTGCTGAGGTTCTCCTTCCATTTCAGCCAGATCGCTCGGGATTCATCGGTAAGAAGGTCCTCTTCCTTGAACCCATGGGCTTTTGCAAACTTAAGGGCACCCTCACCGACGAGCAGCACGTGATCGCTTCGCTCCATGACCATCTTAGCGACCTTGGAGGGATTCTTGATGTTCTGAATCGCCGCGACTGCACCCCCTCTCCCGCTGGGACCATGCATGACAGAGGAATCCAGCTCGACCACACCTTCCTCGTTCGGCAAGCCGCCATAGCCGACACTGCGGTCATTTGGATCCTCTTCGACGATATTCACCCCCGCAACGACGGCATCCAGCGTGTCTGTTCCCTGCTGGATGAGCTCCATCGCTCTGGCCGTCGCCTTCAGGCCGTTCCCGCTCGAGATCACGACCGGTTTGACTACCGACTTGGCCTGGGCGCGAAGTTCGCGAAGCCCCCCAACCTTCTCTCCCACCAGTGCAGCCGCTCCAGCCAGCGTAGCCGACTTCAAGAAATCTCTGCGTTTCATCGAAATATGCATGATCGAACCTCCTTATGTTGAGTGAGCACTCTGTTTCAGTTTGTCGTGAATTCCATTATAGACTTTTGCCTCTGGCGAACATTCCTAAACGATCTCTCCCGGCTGCGCACCTTCAACACCATGTCGTATCTTCATACACTCTCTTTTCTCCTGGCGGCATACTTCTCGAGAAGGAACTCTTTGAGTTCATCAAAAGAGCCAAAGATTCTCGTCGTGCAGCCAAGAACCCATCCAGGGATGTCCTCGGGCTTCATTCGCGTTACCAAATACACGGGCTTTTGCAGGAACCTTGCAATGGTGATTTCACCCTTGGTACCTGCACCCTTCTGGGCGCTTTCATCCCAGAAACAGACGATGTAGTCTGACCGATGAGCTATCTCTCTGCTGTCAAGATCGATCAGATCACGCACGACCTCCGTATATCGCTTCACGTTTTCGTACTTGAGCTTCCGGAAATTTCCACTTGGGAACTTCTTCAAAAGGAACTTTTCGCTTTCGCGGTTGGGATTGAAGATGCTGTGCCTAAGATTCTTCCGAATCCAGTCCTCCATCTCATATCGCCAGTCGGCTCCTTCACGCTTGGCGAACTCCATCCCTCCAGAAAGATATGCTTTGAGTGATTTACGAGCCTTCACATGCCCTCCGGAGAAATGTTGCGGTGTGCATGAGCTCAAACGCCAGACCCTCTTTTCGAAGTCCATGCTGAATCTGTACCAGGCAGCCTGGATTTCCCGTTACGACGATATCCGGCTGAACAGCCCTAATGTTCCCGATCTTGCGATCAAGCAGCTTCATCGCGTCGTCGTAGT
>CAZTKU010000041.1:0-19466 GCA_964614245.1 uncultured Ignavibacteriaceae bacterium | reverse complement strand
GATGTCCTCCGCTCACGGTTGCGCATCGCCTTCATCGTTGCTTTGTAAGCCACACTTCCGGATTCTGCATCTCCCGCTCTTTCCAGATCTCGAAATGCAGGATCGGACCCTGAACGGACTCGCCGCTCTTTCCAATTGTATCTCCTGATCTCACCTTTTGCGCCTCGGCGACCGTAATCTCGGAAAGATGCGCATAGATCGTTCGATAACCGTTGTAGTGATTCAGAATGATGAGGTTACCAAAGCCGGGTATGAACGTGAGGATGGACACCTCGCCGTCAGCGACAGCAAGCACATCGGAGCCGGATCGGGCCCGGATATCGATGCCGGTGTTCTGGGTGACCGTTTTGAGTACCGGATGCACCTGGTTGCCGAAGCGTGAGGAAATTGTCCCGGAGGAGACGGGCCACCGGAGCTTTCCTCTTTGTGCCGCGAACATTCCAACCGTTTCCACTTCGGGTTTGGGCGGGCGTGCCGGTTCCAGGGCCAGCTTCTCACGCTCGCGGGCCGCAGCCGCCTCCCGCTCTTTTCGGACATGCTCTTTTTCAATCAGATCCGCGATCAGCTTCTCGATCTCCCGAACGGCCTCGTTCTTGCGCTTCAATTCCTGTTGGAAGACCCGCTTGTCTTTTCGAATCTCCGCCAGCGTCTTCTGCCGTTGTGTGGCTTTTCGCTTGAGGGACGATTCCTCGCTCGTCTTTTCGGAAAGGAGTCTCCGCTCGTGGTCAAGGCTGCGCTGGAGACGCTCGTTCTGCTGTTCAAGATCCCCTTTTTTTTGCACGACCGACTGCAGATCTTTCACCCGTTGCTCCGAGAATCGTTTCAAGTACTCAATTCGGATGTACAGCTGATTGATCGACTTTGAGGAGAAGAGGAGCTCAATGTCATAGACGCGCCCGTACTTGTAAACAGACCGAACGTATTGTGCGTAGTGCGATTTCAAGGATTCGAGCTGCTCTTCCAGCTCGCCGATGAACACTCTTGCATCTTGAATATCGCTCGTAATCTGCTGCTCCTGCTCCCGGAGTTTTTTGATCAAATGCCGAATCAGGTTTGCCTGTCGCTCCAGATTGTCGAGGTGGTCAAGCGTTGACCGCTCACGTTTCTCGCTCTCTTTGAGCCTTTGTTCGAACGCTTCAATCTCATTCCGCAGCCTGGCGAGTTCTTTTTCCTTTTTCGAGATCTCACGAGTGCTCGTCTGGGCCTGAATGAAATGCGGTCCAGACAGAGTAAGAAGAGCGATGATAAAGAGCAGTCGACGCATGCGCATCATTGCCACCGAACCCGTTGAGCGTTTTTCGGCACGTCGAGCGAAAAACGAAGTTCATCGGTGTTGACCGCAATCGAGGAAAAGAAGAGCGCAACGGCGCGCCGCTCCCGGATCTGCAGCACGCGGACATTGTGTGGGAGGGTAGTTCCATCTACGGATCGGAAATTGCCAAACCGCTGTTCAAAGATTGGTCTGCCTTGCCGGTCGAAGTGCTGAATTTTTGCAATGAGCAAGGAATTGGGATCGATCCAATATTGCCGGCTGCCGCTCGCGTGCGAATAGATCAGCACGAACTGATCGTCTTGAACTGATATCGAATCGGGCTCACTCTGGTCTTCTGAGAAAAACGTTCCACCGCTCAGGAGACTGAGGAGTTCTTCAAAGGTCAGGTTGACTCGCAGGATTCGGCTGAGGTTCGACGGGCTCATTGAACCGCTGATGAGCCGGTTCTGCAGGCTGTTGTAGAAGGAAAAGTCGTTGCGGGTCAGCAGAGCAGCACCCACATCAAGGCCAAACGGTCCTTCAAACTTCACCAGCACAGAGTCCGGTTTGCGGAGGATCAGTTCAAACGACCCCGTCTGGGCAATTTCGGGTGACTCAAGGGTGATGTGGCCCGAGCCCTTGAGCGAGCGCACGCGGTCCTGGTTGTTTCGGACGCTCTGGTGCACGAGCTCTGGTGTTGCCTTGTTCGCCACTATCTTTGTCGACGCTGTCGGTGCACATCCTCCTGCAACGGTCGCCAGAAGCAGCAGAAATGCAACAGCGGGTCGAACGATGGTCACAACGATCCCCGGGCGAGCTTTTCGCGCAGTGCCTGGTTTGCCGCGTTCATATTGAGCGCTTGCTTCCAATATTGTCCAGCCATATCTTTTTGACCAAGCTTGAAGCAGATGTCGCCCATGTGTTCGTATACCGTCGCACTTGCGCCTCCCGCAGCGATCGCCTTGGCGATAAAGCGTTCGGCCTCTTCGAACTTCCCCATCTTGAAATAAATCCACCCGACCGTATCGAGGTACGCGGCATTGTTCGGCTCCGCGGCTATCGCCTGCAAGGCCATGCCCAGCGCGCGCTCGAGTTGCAGCCCACGCTCGGCAAGACTGTAACCATAGTTATTCAGGACGAGATGATACTTTGGGTCAATCTTCAAGGCTGCCTCGTACAGGGAGTCTGATTCAGCGAATCGATGCAGCCCGTCCAGTGTCAGAGCAAGAGTGCTCAGGGTGTTGAGGTCGTCCGGCTTAAGCTCCAGCGCGCGGCGCAGCACCGCGATTGCCTGATCGGCCTGATTCAGACGGCTGTACGCTACGCCCATCAGCAGATAAACCCGGAAATCACGGGGAACCACTTTCTTGGCCTGATCCATCGTCTCGAGCAACTTCTGGTAGTCCCCCTTCTCAAGATAGGACGTGCCAAGATACCACCAGGCATCGCCGTTCCATTCGGCCAGTTGCGTCACGCGTTCGAGATACTGCCGGGCGAGCGAATCCTGCTTCTCCGTAGCGGCGATCAGGCTGAGGTACCAGTACGACCGCCAATCATTCGGTACTTGCTTCTTCAGCTGCTCAAAGACGGGCTTCGCCTTCGCGAGAAACGTTGAATCACGCTGAATTTGGCCGAAATAGGCGATCCCCACCCGGAGTTGGATTTCCGGATTGTTCTGCTGGCGACTCAGCAGCTTTTGGTACAGGCTCAAAGCGCGCTCATAATCATGCTGCTCAAGATAGACGTCGGCAAGAGCTGCGAGTGCGTCCGGGTTATCCGGTTCAACCTCGAGAATGCTTTCCAGGATCTTGATCGCGTCCTTGAAATTGCCTGCCCGGCCATACGTTTCTGCCAGTTGTCGCTGAAGGGCCTTGTTGCTGGGATCGACTTCCAGCATGCGCTTGTATCTCTCGGCCGCCTCAGTATATCGGCCCAGGGAGCTGTAGATCTCCGCGGTCTGAAAGAGGACCTTCCAATCCTCGCCATTTCGATCAAGGATACGCTCGTAGATCTCGAGCGCCCGGAGAGGTTTGGTGGGCTGGTAGAGACGCGCAAGACTGAACCACCCGCTCACGTAATTCGAGTCGATGCGAACGAGGGTTTCGTATTCCTTGATTGCCTCGTCAGCCTCAAAGGCGCTCAAGTAGATGCCCGCAAGGTTTTCCCGGTAGACGATGTTCGTTGAATCGAGCCGTACGGCCTCACGGCCTGTCTGTGCCGCAAGCGAGTGCTTTCCGAGTATGGAATAGTCCTTCGAGATCGCGTAGTAGATGGCCGGGCTGGGATCAAACTGAAGGGCATCCTGGTATTCAAGAACCGCCTTTGCATATTCCCCCTTCGCGTCGTAGACTGCCCCTTGAATGAAGTGGCTCAGTGCACGATCCCGGCGGATTTCCTTCAGCTGGTTGTCGATAGGCTTGCTGCGTTGCGGCTCCTGGCTGCTGGCTGCACTTTCTCTTGTCGAGCTGCATCCCGCAAGGAGGAGCATCCCTGTGGACATGCACATGAACAAGCAGTATGATATTCTCCTTCTCATTGTTCAAAATATATCGAATATGGGTCTGAATAACAAGTGAGCATTTTTTCCGCCTTTCACATGATCGTCTTCAGTGCCTGGCAATTTCACCAGCTTGCGTTGAGAAAGGAAACGAAGTATCTTTCCTTCAACGTGCATCGACCCTGAACACTGTGGAGTCTACACCCCGAACATATCATCTCGCGATTGCCTGGAATTGGCCGTACGACGAGGACTTCATTCGCCTCATCGAAGAGCTGGCTCATGCAAGACGACTCACAACCTTCGTCATCCAGCAACACAACCTCGACGAGACACTCGAACTCCTGCAAAAGAGGAAACTCGAGTTTCGTTTTGTACTGGATCGGGCATCGGACGAAGACGAGCGCTTTCAGCCGCTCGCACACCTTCTTGCTCGACGCGCACTCAGCACCGATACTTCGCCCCCTATTCGCATCATCAACCCCTATGATCTTCTGAAACGAGCAGCAGACAAAGCGACCATGCATCTCGAGTTTCTTTCGCACGGGATTGAGGTCCCCTTTACCATCATCATCTCCCCGTATGCCTACAAGCGAGAGATTGAGTTCTCGCTCACAGAGCTCGCGCGACTCGGAAGGCCATTTATCATGAAGCCCGCCACCACAACGGGTGGCGGCACGGGGGTCGTTCTTGGCGCCGAAAGCCTCAAGGATATTATCGAAACCCGACAGCACCACAAAAATGACAAATACCTTCTCCAGGAAAAGGTCAGGCCGGCCTATCTTGCCGATAACAGGGCATGGTTTCGTGTCTTCTATGCCTTCGGCTCCGTTGTCCTTTGTTGGTGGGACGACCAAACACACGCGTATGAAGGGATACTGCCGGAAGATGAGGAAACGTTCGGCCTAGGGTCTTTACGGTCCATCGCGCGGAGAATCCAGGAGATCTGCCGACTCGATTTCTTCTCAACTGAAATTGTGTACACCCATGACCAGAAATACCTTGTCGTGGACTACGTCAATGAGATGTGCGACATGCGGCCTCAGTCACGCTTCCCCGATGGTGTCCCGGACACGGTTGTGCGGACAATCGTAACTTCCTTGGTGGATCTTGTGCACAAATCTGTACAGCCGGAGGGGACTGCGTGAGGCATCCCCTCCTTCTGCATTCATCGGAGTCAAGTTTTGACGCTCTGCGACCAGTGTCCTGAGAGTTGACTTTAAGTGGTTTCACGAATTTGTTGTAATGTGAAGGCTTGACTTTCACGCAGGGGTTTGATACCTTTCCACTGCGTTTTAAACTGTCCCACTCAATGCCAAAGCCTGGAGGCTTTATGAGTCTCATTACGTCGAGGGGGAGACTGAGCTGGATGAACACAATCTGCTTTCTCGTGCTGCTGACGGGCATACTTGCCTGGATTGGCTGCGAATCGAGCGAAGCGACGCGCGAAGAACAAGATCAGCAGGCATTATCGAGCATCGTTGGAGAGAAGAAGCCAGAACTTGCTCCACCCCAGCCGACGGCCGATCAGAAGAAGATAGAGGAACTCGAAGCAGAGAACGCGAGCCTCAAACAAAAGATTACGAAGCTGGAACAGGACAACGGCGCTCTCAGCACGCGACTCTCGGAGATTGAAGCGAAGATACTTGCCGAACGGGAGCAGGCAGAGAAAGCCCTCGCAGCAAAGACTGCTCCTCCCGCGGAGACATCGTACGAAAACGCAGCAAAAGCGTTCAATGAGAAGAAATACGATGAGGCCATCCAGATGTACCAGGCGCTGCTGGATGGAGGTGCTGCAGAAGAGCTCGCGGACAACTGCCACTATTGGCTCGGGGAATCGTATTTCGGAAAGAAGGATTTTGCAGAGGCAATGAAACATTTCGAGATGGTGTTCCAGTACAAAGCCTCCGAGAAGAAGGGTGACGCCCAGTTCATGATCGCTCAGTGCCTTGAGCGCACAGGCGACAAAGCAAAAGCGAAGGAGGCGTACGAAAAGGTCGTGAAGGACTATCCGACCAGCGATAAGGTGAAGAAAGCGAAAGAACGCTGGGGCAAGCTGTAGGAACTGCGGTCAAACAAACCAAGAAAAACCTCTGAGATGACTCGGGGGTTTTTTTTGGGGGGAATGTGGAGATGAAGAACCTTGACAAAGTACGTGGGGTTTTGTAGGTTACTGCTGGATCGCAGTCGGCGCATGTGATAGCTTGAGAGGAGGGGTTATGAAACTTCAGATTGCAGCTTTGGCGCTCGTTCTTGGACTACCGCTTGTATCCCGCGCTCAAATCATTCCCATCAAGACAGTTCCCGTTGCAACCGGCAATCAGTTTCAGATTTTTCCATCAAGGAACCTCGCTATGGGCGAAGCCTCGCTTGCGGTTGATGACGAACTGCTTGACCCATTTGTGAATCCAGCGAATGCTGTTCGACTAGAAGGCTTGCACGTCGTAAGCGCAGCGATGCCAGTAGCGGATCCGCTTTCTCGTTCCCCCTCGGGTTGCTATTTCGATCACACACTCTGTTCGGAGGGGTGTATTGGGCACAACAAAAACTCTCAACTGAAACACAGCCAACGATAGGATTAACACCTTCAGCGTTTTCACCTTCCTCTCAACACAACAGTTTTCCACCCGTCAACCCAGCCCAAGACAAACGCCTGCTTCTGATCTGCCCAACCCCCCGTATACAATACGTTCTGCCTTACTAGATCCGCGTATTGAAACCAGTCACTACCGTCATAGTGAAGGAGTAAACCGAACGCGCCAGTAACAAAGAAGTTAGCGTCCGAAGTACCAAAGATCTGCGAAGTGTTATTAATGTGGCTATACAGCCTGGTCCATTGTGCGCCGTTCCACTGAAACACGCCATAACTATCGACGGAATACATTGTGCCCGACGGCAAAACCGTCAACCTGCCACCCCCTCCCCATTTACCATCTCGTTCACCGCCGCGTCTGGCAAAGGTATCGAGCAATTTCCATACCCCTCGATCACGGCGGAAGAAATAATAAGTCCACCGTTCAGGTATCTGGGGCGACCCCGGTTCATATGCCGCTCCCAGCATGAACATCTCACCGGTTGATGCCCGTGTAATACTCTGGAGATAATATGTTGAGCCCTGCGGGGTAGCAACTACTGCGGAGTCTTTACTCCACTGTGCACCGTCATAATGCAGGAGCGTTCCGCTAATGCCGCACGCCCAGACATCGTTGGATGCATTTGCCCAGACAGCCTGTAAGAAATAGCTCCCCGGAGGCACCTGCTGTTCTGTCCACTGTTTTCCATCGTAGTGAATGATGAAACTAATACCAGGCAAGAACGGAGAGCGATTACCGACCGCAAAAATGTCACCGGCGCTTAATCCATGAATGGCAGCAAGGTCGAAAGGTGCGGGAATCGTCCCTCCTTCAAACGAACCTAATCTCACATTCGTCCACTTATTGCCGTCAAAATGCCACATCGTACCCGCTGATCCTGCGCTGTGTCCAACGGCATAGAGGTTATTGGATGTTCCCCAGAGATCATCCAATAAAATCTGGTTGGGGGGGATGTATAAGGTGTCCGTACTCCATTTGTAGTCGCGGGGATTGTTAGTCGCCGGCTCCGTGGGGCTTTTCTTGCAGCTTAGTTAGAGCAAGAACAGCACGAGAGTCAGAAAAGCAAAATCTCGAATCATCGTTTTCCCTCCTTCAATCGTAATTTACGCAATGCTCAGAATGCATGTCGTGAGCAGCCTCATAACCTTTTGTTTGCGCAGTACGGGGCGGTGCTCGCAACACCGCCCTTTTTTTTATCTAAAACTTCCTACAGCATTTCCTTACTCGTGATACCCTCCTAAATGAGTGATTGTTTTCACCTTCCTCTTAACACAACAGTTTTCCACCCGTCAACCCAGCCTAATACAAATGCCTGCCTCTCATCTGCCCAGCCACCAGTGTACCCAACGTTCTGCCGTACCAGATCTAAGTATTCAAACCAGTCTGCCCCATTGTAGTGAACGAGCAGGCCATTTGCACCTGTCACAAAAAGATTATCATCACCCGTCCCGAAAACACTGCTTGTGTTACTAATATGGCTATATCGCCTGATCCATTGTGCACCATTCCACTGAAACACCCCATAACTATCAACGGAATACATTGTACCCATAGGCAACACTGATAATCTGTACCCACCCCATTTGCCAGTTCGTTCTCCACCCTGTCTGACAAACGTATCGAGTAGATTCCACGCTTCACCTTGACGGCGAAAGAAATAATAGGTCCACCGTTCGGGCACCTGAAGTGAGCCCGGTTCATACGCTGCTCCAAGCACGAACATCTCGCCAGTCGGTATTCGTGCAATGCTGGAAAGATAGAATGTTGAGCCGGGCGCGGTTGAGACAACGACCGAGTCCTTTCTCCATTGAAGACCATCATAGTGAAGGAGTGTACCGTTTATGCCGCAAGCCCAGACATCGTTAGGAGCATTAGCCCAGACTGCCTGTAAGAAATAGCTCCCCGGGGGTGCCTGCTGTTCGATCCATTGTTTTCCATCATAATGAATGATGAAGCTGATACCTGGCAAGAACGGGGAGCGATTACCGACTGCGAAGATGTCATCTGTGCTTAATCCATAAATGGCCGCGAGGTCGAACGGTGCGGGAATCGTTCCCCCTTCAAACGATCCTAACTTGACATTGGTCCATCTGTTTCCGTCGAAATGCCACATCGTCCCTACTGAGCCAGAACTATGGCCAACCGCATAAAGATTATTGCCGGAGGTTCCCCAAATGTCGTCCATTAACATTTGCTCATCACTGTACAAGGTATCAACGCTCCAGCTGTACTGCCGGGGGTAATTGATCTCCGGCTCCGTCGGACCCCGTTTGCAGCCAGGGGACAAAGTCAGCAGCAACACCCCGAGGACAAGAGTAAAGAATGAGAAGTATTTCATCAAAACCACCTTTTGAGAATTGTCTTGGCTACGGTGACGCTTGGAGCCCCACACACTGTGCGGTCGGTTCACATTCGACAGTCAATCTACTTTGGAGAGCCCCTTTTGTCAATACCGTAAACTCGGTATTCTCTTCACTCTGTGACTCTCCACACAGGTGTTATTTTGCAGATGACCTCGCGCGCGTCAAGTCAAAATTGAATCTCATCCCCCCTGTTGCTATATTGAGCTGACGAAGATCGCCACGCTGGCCTTTGTACAAGCTGCCTTTAAGAAATCTTTTGCTCTATGGTCAAGATCCAAACGAAATATGTCTGTCAATCGTGCGGCTATGTCTCTCCGCGCTGGGTCGGCAAGTGCCCGAACTGCAGCGAGTGGAACACGTTTGTTGAAGAGGCTACATCGCCACTCAGGATTTCCAAGAAGCCCGCGGGGGCAGCCTCCAGGATCGAGCCCATCCCCATGGAGCAGCTCGAGACCGCCGATGTCCCTCGCATCAAAACGAACATTGATGAATTCGACCGCGTCCTTGGCGGCGGTCTCGTTCCCGGATCGCTGATTCTTCTCGGTGGAGATCCCGGCATCGGGAAATCCACGCTGATGATGCAGGTGGCTCTTGAACTGAAGGGGCTCGTCGTTCTGTACATCACCGGCGAGGAATCCGTTCAGCAGATCAAGCTTCGGGGCGAGCGCCTCCAGGCGAAGGACACGAAGAGCATTCTGCTGCTGGCCGAGACAAACCTCGATTTGATCCTCGACGTCATCGAGCGCGGGACCCCCGATCTCATTATTGTTGACTCCATCCAAACGATGTATCGACCCGGGCTGGAGAGCGCGCCCGGGAGTGTCAGCCAGGTGCGGGAATCCACCGCCCTCCTGCTTCGGTTCGCCAAGACCGAAGGCATACCGATCTTCGTCATCGGGCATGTGACGAAAGAAGGCGTCATCGCAGGCCCGCGCGTCATCGAGCATATGGTCGATACGGTTCTGCAATTTGAGGGTGAGGCGCACTACGCGTATCGCATCCTTCGCGCCTTGAAGAACCGATACGGCTCGACGAATGAGATCGGCATTTTCGAGATGCACGACACCGGATTGCGGGAAGTGAAGAATCCTTCGGAGGCCTTCCTCTCCGAGCGCCGCTACGGGACCTCGGGCTCAACGGTTGTCTCAAGCATCGAGGGATCGCGCCCCATCCTCATCGAGGTGCAAGCACTCGTCACGCCAGCAAGTTATGGCGTTCCGCAGCGGAACACCACCGGCTTTGACTACCGGCGCTTATCGCTGCTGCTTGCCGTTCTTGAAAAACGCGTCGGGCTGCACCTCGGCAGCTACGATGTGTTCGTGAACATCGCCGGGGGCGTCAAGATCGATGAACCGGCAATAGACCTTGGCATCGCGACATCCATCACTTCGAGCTTGCGTGACGTTCCGGTCGATTCCTCGTCAGTTGCCGTGGGTGAAATCGGCCTCGGTGGAGAAATACGCACCGTCGGACAGATTGAGAAACGCGTGCAGGAAGCCGCGAAGCTCGGCTTCAAACGTATCGTTGTTCCACACAACAACCTCAAGAGCGTCAGGGCCCACGATGGCATTCAGATCGTTGGGGTGCATACGATCAGTGAAGCGATGGAGGAGCTCCTGAGCTAAGCGAGCAATGGGCGAGACCCCCCACACCCTGTTCATGAAAGAAGCGATCGAACTCTCACGCAAGAACATCCGCGGGGGCCACGGCGGGCCTTTTGGGACCGTGATCGTCAAGGACGGTGCCATTATCGCCCGAGGGACCAACCTCGTCACGTCAACCAACGACCCTACGGCGCACGCTGAGATCGTTGCTATCCGGGAAGCGTGCCGGAATCTTGGGAGTTTTCAACTTGACGGGTGCACCGTGTACACGTCCTGCGAACCATGCCCGATGTGCCTGGGAGCTCTATATTGGGCACGACCGAAGGCGATTTATTTTGCCAACACGCGGGATGATGCGGCAGCGGCGGGTTTTGACGACCGCTTCCTGTACGATGAGCTGCCTCGGCGTCTCTCTGAACGAAAGATCCCGATGATTCAGCTGATGCGCGATGAGGCTCTTACCGCATTCCAGGAATGGGGACGACTGGAACAGAAGATACGATATTGAGATCAATCTTATGCAGTGGATAGGCTACCTCGGCCTCGCGGCGCTCGCGCTTTGCTGGATCCCTCAATCGATCGAGACGATCAGACTCGGTCGATGCCCCATCAACCTGACGTTCCTTATCCTGTCTTCTCTAGGAAGTTTCAGCCTGGCCATCTATGCGGTCAACCTCGGAGACCCCGTCTTCACTATCCTGAATACGCTCACCACCCTCGGTGCCCTCTTGAACATCTTCTATAAGGTTTTCCCCCGAAAGACTGCGCAAGAATCCAGATGAAGCAACTCGTCCTTGCAACGCGGAACAAGAACAAGATTGAAGAGATTCAATCGATCTTGAGTGATCTGACCCTGGAGGTTCTCACGCTCAACGATTTTCCCTCCCTTCCCCCTCTTGCCGAAGACGGCACAACCCTCCAGGAGAACTCACGGCAGAAGGCGCGAACCGTCTCTCAACACACGAAGCTTCCCTCGCTTGCTGACGACTCCGGGCTTGAAGTGTTCTATTTGAACGGACGACCCGGAGTACTCTCTGCACGCTATTCAGGAAGGGGCGCAACGGATGAAAAGAACAATGATAAACTCCTCGAGGAGACGCGCGGTGTCCCGCCACGAAGGCGCAGGGCACAGTTTCGTGCAGTTCTCACTCTCGTGGGTGATGGCTTCGAGGAAGCAACGGAGGGTATCTGTCCCGGGAAACTGGGCGAGGAGCCGCGGGGAACCAACGGATTTGGCTACGATCCGATCTTCATTCCGGATGGCTATGCAAAGACCTACGCCGAGCTAACATCGGCGGAGAAAAACAAGATCAGTCACAGGGCAAAAGCGTTGGAGAAGATGAGGGAGGTATTGAAGACACGGTTGTAACCCGCGTGCTCTGCGGTCGCAGAGGCGCTGACCGCAGGCCGCGCGAATACGAGGAGGAACCTCAATCGTGGGGTAGAGCTACGACTTGAGTTTCCCCTCGATGGTGGCAAGAAGCAACTCGAGATTGAACGGCTTTTGAATAAAGTCGTCCACCCCCATCCGCATCCCGGCGCGCACAACAAACTCGTCGCTAATCCCACTCATCAGGAGAAACGGAACGTTGTTGAGCTTTCGATTCTCGCGCACTCGCTGGTAGAACTCAATACCGGTCAGACGCCCCTCGCCCAACAGAAGATCGGACAGGATGAGCGACGGAGTTGATCGATCCAGCATTTCCAGCGCTTGCTCGACCGTCTCGGCTGTGACGACGTCATAGCCGTGTTTCTTCAAGTTCGCTGCGAGGGAGAGCAGAAACGTCTTCTCATCATCGACAATCAAGACTGCAGCCTTTGTCTGCGGAGTGTTCTTTGCCCACAGAATCTTCGCCTCCGCGCTCATGTGCTCCTCCATGCTGATGTTGTACTTCTCCCGCATTACCTGGAGCACTTCGCTCTCGTTTTGGCTTATGGCACCATCCCGCCAGGCGATCCGCAGCGCTTCAATGTAAGCATCGATTTGGACCTGCTTTTCAAGCTCAGCGTGCTCTTCCTGAGAGATTTTGAAGATCTCCCGAACCTTTTTCAGCTCCGCAGACTCTTCCTCTGTGATCTTTCCATCAAACCACATTTCTCTCAGCAACTCTCGATACATCGTCAGACTTGCGCGCTCGCCTTTCTGAAAGAGCTGTTCCGAGGCCGGTGCTGACGGCGCCGGAGCTTGCACGGCAGCTTGAGGCGCTGCAGGCATCGGGATGCTCTTCTTCTCATGTTCCATGAGCTGATCGATGCGCTCGGAATACGCCTGGGCGTAATAATTCCGCGGATCGATCTGATACACTTTGGCCACCTGTTGAAGGGCGAGTTTGTAGTTCTTGGCCTGGATCATTTGGTCGGCGGCTTTGAGCAGGAGGCTGATTTGCTGAAGTCTCTGCTCATCGCTCAGCTCTTTGGACTTTGCGCTCTGTTGGGCATCCTTCTGCGCTCTTTCCAACTGAAAACGCACCCGCTCGTAGAAAGAGCGGGCGAAGAGATTCTTGGGATCGAGCTTCAGCGCCTTTTCAATCTCATGCAAGGCATGATCAAGCTTGCCATCCTTGACGAGATAATCAGCGGCTCGAAGATGCTGGGCAAGCTGCTCTTTGATCGGATTGGTTTGAGTGTCCTTCTTCCCGAACATATTTTTCTCCAAAGTTGAATCAAAACTATCCATTTCTCTGGTGAAAATCAAATGCGGGTTCCACATATGTTTCTCTGCTGAACCACGTATGAGTTTTCTCTCTTGACTTTCCATGCAGGCTTTCGTAGCATCGCTGATTGGGGGATCAATCAACGTAGCCTCACCATCTCATAAGAGGAGGATGCCATGAACAAGAAGATCTGGTTCGGCTTTGCTGCAACGTTCATCACACTCCAGGTCCTTGACGGGGTTGTGAACTTCTACATCCTTGATTCCGCGTATGAATCGATCTCACACCTGTTGCGGCCCGAAGGTGAAGGGAAGCTGTGGCTCTTGCCGGTCACCGGCCTCTTCTTCTCCTTCTTCTTCACCTACATCTTCTCAAAAGGGTATGAAGGAAAAGGAATCCTGGAGGGGGTCCGCTACGGCCTCTACATCGGACTGATGGTCGCGTTGCCGATGTCATACGGATCCTATGCGATGATGCCGATCCCGTACGCACTCGCGCTTCAATGGTTCATCTACGGCACTCTCGAATACATCATCGCCGGTGTGGTCCTCGCTTTGGTCTTCAAACCGAAGGAGCAAGCGACGCCAGCCGCGTGACGTCATTCTCGTTTCTCGGAATGCTCAAGAAGGTAGCCCAACGCGGGCTCCTTTTGAGTTTGTGTTCGTACCGTTTTCATTGCTTGGGCGGAGAGTTCTTTTTACAT
Organism: uncultured Ignavibacteriaceae bacterium; assembly: GCA_964614245.1. Taxonomy (GTDB): domain Bacteria; phylum Bacteroidota; class Ignavibacteria; order UBA10030; family UBA10030; genus VGWB01. The sequence goes on along the minus strand of CAZTKU010000041.1, from coordinate 5,799 downwards.
TGACGGCGCTTTTGGATCACACTCTCCAACAATTCATGAGGTAGTTTTATGGTACGTGCATTTCTGAAATCATCGTTTGTTGTTCTCGTTTCTTTGACCTTACTGGTCGGCTGCGCGAGCTTCGAAGGAACGAGACCGGAGCTTGGCGGTCAGCTCAACCTCGACACGGTCAAGGCCGGACAGTTTGATACCGGCAGAATGTGGACGTTCGATTATCCGCCGATCGATTACTTTAAGAAGGCGTATAACTTCGCCCCGGACAAGGCATGGTTCGAGAAGGCCCGATTGTCAGCGCTGCGCCTGCCGGGTTGTACTGCTTCATTCGTCTCTGAAGACGGATTGGTCTTTACGAACCACCACTGTGCACGCGGCGCGCTCGATCGCGTGAACAAGCCAGGCGAGAATCTTCCTGACAACGGGTTCTTCGCCGCGACGCTTGCCGAGGAACGCAAGGTTCCGAACCTCTATATCGATCAGCTTGTGTTGATCGAGGATGTCACGGAAGAAGTCCAAAAAGCATTCGAAAGCGGCAAGAACGATGACGAGCGAGTGGCTAATCGGAACAAGGCCATCGGCGATATCGAGAAGCGTTATCGTGAAAAGACGAAACTGATCTGCAACGTGCTCTCGTTCTACAACGGCGGCAAGTTCTCGCTCTATGGTTTCAAGCGTTACAGCGATCTGCGCCTGGTCTTTGCGCCCGAACTCGCTCTGGGATTCTATGGAGGCGATTGGGACAACTGGACCTACCCGCGGTACGATCTTGACATCTCGTACTTCCGCGTGTACGACGACAATGGTCAACCGCTCAAGACTTCAAACTACTTCAAGTGGAGCCCGGCGGGAGCAACGGAGGGCGACCCTGTTTTTGTCATCGGCAACCCAGGCCGAACAAACAGGCTGTTCACCTATTCCCAGATCGAATTCCAGCGGGACCATGCGTATCCTTTCACGTCCAACCTGATGAACAACCTCGTCAACATTTACTCCACCTACATCGCCAAACACCCCGACCAACGGCTTCGTTATCAAACGCAGCTGTTTGGGTTCTCCAACTCCCAGAAGCTGTACATCGGAAGAGTGAAGGGATTAAACGACCCGATTCTGATGGCAAAGAAACGAGACTTTGAGAAGACCTTTAAGCAGGCGGTCCTGGGAAACCCGCAGCTCAATGCTGAATACGGCCATTTGTGGAATGAGATCGCCGATCTCCAGAAGGAAAAAGGAAAGCTCTTTGGCGAATCGCAGAGTTATGCCTACCAGGGACCGGGTCGGTCAGCCTACTTCGGGCTCGCGGAGCGCCTCGTCGCCTACGCCAATCAACTGAAGCTTCCCGAGGATCAGCGTGGACCGCTGTACAAAGGGAAGGCTCTGGATTCCCTGAAACTCCGGTTCTCTTCACCGACTAACGCGGACCTCGAGCAGGAAGTCCTGACGCTGCAACTCACCAACATGAAGGCAGCCTTTCGCGATAAGAACCCCGAATTCAACAAGATGCTTGCAGGACGCGCTCCCGCTGCTGCTGCGTCTGATCTCGTCAAGGCGACATTGCTGGCAAGCCAAGAGCAAGTGAAGCAACTCCTCGATGGCAATCCGGACAATATCCTGCAGTCGGCCGACCCCCTCATCGTGTTTGTCGCGTCAACATCGGCGCGAGCGAAGGAGGTGCGTGAGCGTTATTCCGAACTTCTGAACAAGGAACAAGGCAGAGTGCAACTGCTCGGCCGGGCGCTGTTCGGCGTGTACGGCACCTCTATTCCGCCCGACGCCACGTTTTCCCTCCGCATTGCGGATGGTGTCGTGAAGGGGTACGAGTACAATGGCACACTAGCACCTTACTTCACAACATTCTACGGCATGTACGATCGACACTATTCGTTCAACAAGAAGGATCCGTGGAACTTACCCGATCGCTGGAAGAATCCACCTCCCACGTTCGACTTGAGCACGCCATTGAACTTTGCCTCAACGAACGACATTATCGGCGGCAATTCGGGAAGTCCCGTCATCAACAAAAACTTGGAGGTTGTTGGGATCGCGTTCGACGGGAACATCGAGAGCGCGCCGAACGACTTCATCAACACCGAGGAGGCGATGCGTTGCGTGTCTGTTCACTCTGCGGGCATCCTCGAAGCCCTGGACGACATCTACAAAGCTGAGAGGCTCGTCAAAGAGCTGCGAGCGGGCAAGATCTCCGACTGAGTGGATCCAATATGCTGAGGGGCAGTGACAAGAGCTGCCCCTTGGTGTTTTCCGACCTCCCCCAGCGGGCAGCCCAAGGAACTCCGTAAGCTCGATCACGGTTCAAAGAACGATAGCCCACACTGATTCATTGAAGCAATAAGCGTTACTGCACGCAGGATGACCACACTGTTTTATCCGCCGAATTCCTTGCCGAACAAACTGCTTCTGCTCTTCGTTTTTGCCATCGTCTTCTCCTCGACTGCACGATCACAGGAATCACAGAGTAGCTCCAAGCTCGCATCGTGGATTCAACTCCAGGCCGTGCCAAGTCTCACGCTGACTTCGCGGGGGGACCAGTCAGCGTTCGGCTTTGAGTGGGAGGCGACGCCGTTGCTTTACTCCTTCGGTATGACGCGGCTTGTCTCACCATGGTATGCATTTGTCGTGGAGCCACCGGCTCGGTTTACCGGCTCGATAGAACTTGTCGCCGCCGGTCAATTCAACACAACAAAGATCGGCAGTTCGTACTTCGCGGGCTCTTTTCAGCTACTCGGACATATCCCTCTGATCGAACGTGGTGAACATCTTGGTCTGAACCTCGGGGTCGCGCAGTACTATTATGGCGGATCCTCCCCCGTCTATGCTATTGCCGGTATCTCGACGTTGTTCGGGATCGTGCATCTCAACGTGAAGCATAGTGCTCAACTGGCCAGTTGGATCGGCTCACTCGAGATCCGGCTCTTTTGATCTCCGTGACTATGATAGCGCTGCCAGCGGTCAGACATATCCTGCCGCGAGATCAGAGAAGGTGGCTGGCATTGCTTCTTGTTGTTTCCCTCCCTCTTTTCCACTCCGGTTGCAGCCCTGTGATGAACCGTTTCATTTCTCGCATGATGGAACGAATCCGCGGGCCGATCGAACCAGCGAAGAACAAGATCGCAAACCCTCTTCGGCCCGACGTTGGTCTCTCCGTTCTGTGGATCGGCCACGCGACGGTGTTGATCCAAATCCATGACAAAGTCTTCATCACCGATCCCGTCTTCACGAGAACGGTCGGCATGTTGGTCCGGCGATCGGTCGAACCCGGACTCGACCCATCTGCAATCACCAGGCTCGACTACACGCTGATCTCACACATCCATCTGGATCATTTTAGCTACGGAAGTCTCGATCTCTTGCCTAAAGGGGGAAAACTGCTCATCCCGGTTGGCGGAGCTGCCTACGCGCCGGAGTTTGGTTTCGTCGAGACACGGGAGATGAAACCGTGGGAAGTTTTCGAGCAAGATAGCCTCCGCATTACTGCGGTGCCCGTTCAGCATTTCGGGGGGCGCTATGGATTTGACATTTCGTGGTCCCCGAAGCGGGGGTACACAGGATATGTCATCGAATACAAAGGCGTAACAGTCTTTTTCGCCGGCGACACAGGATATCACCCGGAGCTGTTCAAAGAAATCGGCCGGCGGTTCAGAATCGACTTGGCACTACTCCCGATCGCGCCGGTAGAGCCTCGTGAGTTCATGCAGCGTGTTCACGCGGATCCAAAGGAGGCTGTGCAGATCTTTGAAGATGTGGGGGCACGCATCATGATACCGATGCACTATAAGCCGTTCAACCAAGGATTGGAGCCGGGCCCTGCTTACGCGCAAGAATTGCTCGAGAGAGTCATAGAAGAAAAGGGATATCGTGGCCGCATTCAGATTCTTGACATTGGTGAGCAATTAGTCTTGATTCCTTAAGCGGCGATTGTAGCGAACCCCCTTTTTGATCTCCCGCCCTGCAAGTCAAAGTGGCTTCCAGATTTTCTCAAATTTGATTCTGCCCTACGATTTCCTTACCTTGCAACAGAAGTTTCCGCAGTAGAGCGGTTTCTTGAGGGGTTTGACAACCTAGACCCCAGTTCCACTATCTGACGTTATCCCATGCCCTCGCAGGGAGGTCAAGACCAGGAGATTCGTTCGCTCCAGGAAGAGAATCAACGGCTCAAGCGCGCTGTTGAAGAGCTCTCGATTCTCAACGATCTTGCCCGAGCAATCGGCGCTTCCCTCAACACGCAGGAGATCATTCAAACCATCGTTCGGCGCTCGCTGCGCGCACTCAACGCCGAGCAGGGAGTTATCACTCTTGTCGAAGAGCAATCTACACAATCGATGAAGACACTCGTGCGCACGATGGTGAGCTCCAGTGAACATGAGCATTTCCACCTCAGCCAGGCCGTCCTCGGCTGGATGCACATCAATAGGAAGCCTCTCGTGGTCAACGATCCGCACCATGACGACCGCTTCCAAGGGGTTCAATGGGTTGAATCTATTCATTCTCTTCTTGCTGTGCCCATGATGGTCAAGTCCGAAGTGCACGGCGTCGTGACGCTCTATAATAAGCGAGATGGCAAGCCGTTTTCCGACAATGACCAGCGTTTACTCTCCATCATTGCCGCGCAGTCAGCTCAAGTCGTTGAAAACGCTCGCTTGTATGAGAAGGAGCGAGATCTTGTCAAGATCCAGGAAGAAGTGCGTTTGGCAGCAAGAATTCAAGAGGAGCTCCTGCCGAAGTCGCCTCCCGTCATCCCCGGCTATGAGATCGCCGGCAAGACTCTTCCTGCCCAGGAAGTCGGCGGTGACTCTTACGATTTCATCCGCATCGATGATCATCGGCTCGCCATTTGTCTCGGTGATGTCAGCGGCAAAGGCTTGCCGGCATCGCTGTTGATGGCGAACCTTCAGGCAACGTTGCGCGGCCAAACGATCGTCGCCAACTCTCCAAAGACATGCCTTGAGCGCGCAAATCGTCTGCTGTTTGAAAGCACGAGCCCCGAGAAATTCGCAACGCTGTTCTACGCCATTCTTGATACGCAGGACCACCGACTCTGCTACTCCAACGCCGGCCACGAACATCCATATCTCCTTTCGACCACGCGTGAACCCACACGATTGAAAACGGGCGGCATCCCGCTCGGCATGATTAACGAATTCGCCTTCGAAGAAGAGTCTCTTCTCCTGAACAAGGGAGATGCCATCGTCATTTATTCCGACGGCGTCTCCGAAGCGATGACCGAGGATGAAGAGATGTTTGGAGAGAAGAGAATCGCTGACGTGATCAATGGACACCGAGACGCTTCGCCTTCCCAGCTGATTGACCACGTCGTTGAAGCCGTGAAACAGTTCACCCGCGGTTTTCCCCAGACTGACGATATCACTGTTGTCGTCATCAGTCGAAATCGGAACTGATTTGACTTCAACAGCTTGCTAAGGTCCGCAGAGACGTAAAGCTGGTCAAGCGCATTTCCCGTCGGCGGGAGTTCCCTGTTTAATTAGTATCCTCAGAAGGAAGATTGTGGTCGGACAAACCATTTCCCAATACGAGATCCTCGAAAAGCCCCCGACCACGTCCCGGAAAGATGGGCCTTCGTCGGGGCAAGTCGGCGAAGGCGGGCGTGCTTGGGGCTGTCCCAAAAGTCATTCTGAGTCCCGCTGTTTCCCAAGTGGGACGAAGAATCTGAATCAAGAAAGCAGATTCCCCGCCTGCCTTTTTGGTTCACGCGAGGCGGGCAGGTTCACTCCGCTTTGCTCCGTTCAGAATGGGCATAGTACTCGGTTTGTGTTGCTGTTTTTGAAGCAA
>CAZTKU010000040.1:0-19700 GCA_964614245.1 uncultured Ignavibacteriaceae bacterium | reverse complement strand
TAAGGGTAATCCGATGCGCACGCCTCTCATCAAGATCGCTCTTTTAATTCTTTTCATCTCCACCTCTGTTGTCGCGCAACAGAAACTGTCCGATGATGAACTCAAGGCAAAAGCCGATAAGCTTGCTCAGCAATTCATCATCGTCGATACGCATATCGATATCCCATACCGCTTGAAGATGCACTGGGAGGACATCTCCGAACGGACGCCGGATGGAGACTTCGACTTCGTTCGCGCCAAACAAGGAGGACTCAAGGCTCCATTCATGGCCATTTACGTTCCGAGCGAGTATGAGGCACGCGGCGGCTCAAAGGCGCTGGCGGACACATTGATCGATATGGTTGAGAAATTTGCGAAGGACTGGCCGAAGAAGTTTGCCGTTGCTCGCTCCGTCGCCGATGTGACCTCGCAGGCCAAACAGGGAAAGATCTCTCTCTGCATGGGAATGGAAAACGGCTCTCCGATTGAGCACAATCTCGACAATGTGAAGTACTTTTATGATCGAGGCATACGTTACATCACGCTCGCCCATGGACAGCGGAACCACATTTCCGATTCCTCATACGATTCGACGCGCGTGTGGAAAGGACTCAGCTTCTTTGGTCGGCAGGTCGTCCGCGAAATGAATCGGGTCGGGATCATGGTCGATGTCTCACATCTCTCCGATGACGCCTTCTACGAAATCATCAACATCACCAAAGCACCCGTGATTGCCTCGCATTCCTGCTGTCGCTCCTTCACCCCCGGCTTCGAGCGTAACATGTCCGATGACATGATCAAGCTCCTCGCCCAGAACGGCGGCGTCATTATGATCGCCTTTGGCTCTTCGTTCATCAGCTCGGAATATCAACACCGAGAGGACGAAGGAAGAAAAGAGATCATGGCATACCTACGGTCGAAGAACCTCAAATTTCGCGACCCGGAAGCTCGGGAATACATCAGACAGTATCGCAAGGATCATCCGATCATCTACGCCGATGTGTCTGACGTCGTCAACCACATCGATCACGTTGTGAAACTTGTCGGCGTCGACCACGTCGGTCTTGGCTCGGATTTCGAAGGCGTTGGCGACTCATTGCCGACAGGACTCAAGGACGTTTCGCAGTATCCCAATATCATTTATGAGCTCTTGAAAAGAGGATACTCGGACAAGGATATTCAGAAGATCTGCGGCGGAAACCTGCTCAGGGTTTGGTCACGGGTACAGGAAAGAGCAGCGGAACTGCAATCCACAAGATAGCAAGCATCTCATCGCCCTGCAGTCCTCTTCATTCAGAAAGTTCACGGGGCTCCTTCTATTTTCCCACAAGGTTCTCCCAGATATGCCATCATCACAAGTCAGAGGTTCATCCATGAATTTCCACCGGAGTCTCCTTCTCTTCCTCTCTCTCACAATCTCCCTTTGCCTCGCCTTCGGCCAGCAGGCCCGGAAGCTCAAGGTGTACATCTCCGTAGATATGGAAGGCGTCGTAGGCACCGTCACTGAGGACCAGCTTGGTCCCGGTGGTTTCGAGTACCAAAAAGCGCGGGAGTACATGACGCGCGAGGCGCTCGCAGCCGTGAACGCTGCAAAGGAGGCGGGGGCTACAGAGATCCTCGTTAGCGATTCGCATGGGAACGGAGAGAACTTGATACTTGACATGTTCCCGAGCGATGTCCGGATCATTCGATCGTGGCCGCGGCGATTGTCCATGATGGCCGGGATTGACAACTCATTCGACGCGGCGATGTTCATCGGATACCACGCGTCGACGCACAATACAAAGGGCGTCCGAGCCCATACGTTCTCGAGCGCCCGCTTGAGCCGGGTTGCCCTCAACGGTGTCGAGGTTACGGAAGGCGCCTGGAATGCAGCCATCGCGGGACACTTCGGCGTGCCTGTTGTCATGATGTCCGGCGACGATGCAGCCATCGCGGAGGTTCGCTCGCTTGTCGGTCCAATCGAGGCGGCCGAAACAAAACAGAGCCTGGGATTTCATTCCGCGAACACCCTGACACCGGACGCATCGTACGAGCTTATCCGCCAGAAAGTGAAAGCAGCGTTGAATCGCCTGCGTGACTTCAAGCCTTACGCACTGAAGTCCCCGATCACATTGGATGTGAGCTTCAAGAATTACCGACCGTCAGAAGTTCTTGCCTACTTGAAGCTTGTCCAGCGAACCAATTCTCATTCCATCCGGTATGTAGGCCAGGACATGGTCGAGATTTCAGATTTCATGGAATTCATCACAACTTACAACATTGCGCTCGAACCCTGAGGGTTCGCCCCGCTCTTCTCTGAAAGAACAGTGCTCATGAAACGATCTTCCTACTCCCTGATCGCTCTAGCCTCTCTCCCGTTCCTCTCACTGGCTCAAACACCCGACCGTCCTCGTCTCCGGGAGCTCGGCGTCCAGGTCGGCGTCTTTCGGGCGGGAACTCTTAACGCCATCACGGACGTCGCCGGAGTGCGCGTCGGACACGTGACGATCAACGAGGGGGACATCGTTCACACCGGCGTAACGGCAATCCTTCCCCACGGGGGCAACCTCTTCCAAGAAAAAGTCCCGGCATCCGTCTACGTGGGAAACGGATTTGGCAAGCTCGTCGGCTTCACCCAGGTCGATGAACTCGGCCAGATCGAGACTCCCATCCTGCTCACCAACACGCTGAGCGTCTGGGATGTGGCCAACGGTATCGTTGATTATATGCTGGCGCTGCCAGGAAATGAAAATGTCCGATCCATCAACCCGGTGGTGGGAGAGACAAATGACGGAGGATTGAACGATATCCGCAGCAGGCACGTCAAACGCGAACACGCCGTTCGCGCAATTCAGTCGGCGCAGTCGGGGCCGGTCGATGAGGGGAGCGTCGGGGCAGGAACCGGAACAATCTGCTTCTGGTGGAAAGGGGGAATAGGAACAAGCTCTCGTCTCCTTCCGCCGAACCTCGGAGGATTTACCATTGGCGTGCTCGTGCAGACAAACTATGGAGGCATTCTGGAAATCGCAGGTGTGCCTGTCGGCAAAGAGCTTGGCCGCTATGGCTTCAAAGATCAGCTCAAATATCCAGGCGACGGGTCGTGTATGATCGTTGTTGCTACCGACGCCCCGCTCAACACCCATCAGCTCAAACGGCTGGCGAAACGCGCAACGCTGGCTCTCGGGCGGACAGGTTCAGCTATGAGTCACGGGAGCGGCGATTATGTCATAGCGTTCTCGACGTCGCCCGAGCTGCGCATACGGCCCGATGCTGAGAGAGTGCAGCAGTCTCTTCGATTCAGGGAAGACGACCTTTCATCGCTCTTTCAGGCGGTCGTTGAAGCCACTGAAGAGGCAATCTACAACTCCCTGCTGAAGGCAAGAACCACGAAAGGGATTCAAGGGCGGGAGATTGAGGCTCTGCCTATCGAAAAGGTGAAGGAACTGCTGCGGAAGTACGGGAAGATGAACTAGCCGGTCGTGATCCGTCTCTTGACGGAAACCAGAATCCTCCTCACGGAGGATTCTTTATTTTGTCACGGCAGACCGCTCTCGCTCCATGAGCTCGACAAACTGAGCGAAGAGGTAATCGCTGTCATGTGGCCCGGGTGAAGCTTCGGGGTGATATTGAACGCTGAAGACGGGAAGCTCTCGGTGACGGAGCCCCTCATTCGTTCCATCGTTCAGGTTGATGTGGGTGATCTCCACCTGTTTCGGATTGAGGGATTTCGGATCGACAGCAAATCCGTGGTTCTGCGAGGTGATTTCGATGTCGGTTGTGAGCAGGTTCTTGACGGGGTGATTTGCTCCTCGATGTCCAAACTTCAGTTTGAACGTCTTGCCTCCCAGGGCTAGGCCCAACAGCTGATGTCCCAGGCAAATGCCGAAAATCGGCTTCTTCCCAATCAACTTCTTGATGTTCTGAATTCCGTACCGCACCGCTGCGGGATCTCCCGGGCCGTTGGAGAGGAAGATGCCATCAGGATTCATCTCCAACACCTTTTCTGCGGGAAACGCCGCGGGAACGACAGTCAACTTGCACCCGTACAATGTGAGTCGCCTCAAGATATTCTGCTTGACACCATAATCATAAACCACAACGCTCCACCTCCTACCATTCATTTTCGATTTCAGGCTGGCCTTGAGCGCAAACGGCGTCCGGTCGATCTCATCCCATTGATACGCCGCCGACGTGGTCACGACCTTCACCAGGTCAAGGCCGTTCATATCGGGTGAGCGACGTGCCTTCTCGATGAGGCTCTCATCGTTCAGATCGGTTGTTGATATGATGCCGCGCATCGCCCCGACCGTTCTGATCATCTTCGTGAGCATTCGCGTATCAATCCCCTGCATCCCCACGATGTTGTGCTCTGCGAGCCAACCGCCAAGGCTGCCGGTCGCACGGAAATTGCTGTAGAAGTCGAAGTACTCCTTCACGACAAACCCCGCGACTTGCGGCTTGGTGGATTCCAGATCTTGCAGGTTGATGCCATAATTGCCGATGAGTGGGTAGGTCATCGTGACAATCTGGCCGGCGTAGGAAGGATCGGTAAGGATCTCCTGGTACCCCGTCATGCTCGTATTGAAAACGACTTCACCGGTGACTTCGGCAGGAGCACCGAAGCTTTCTCCAGAAAAGACCGTTCCGTTTTCAAGGGCAAGTTTTGCGATCAATGATCTTTTCTCACTTTTCTGATGCAAATCCTCGTGTGCGGAGGTGAAGATAGCAAGAATTGCGTGGCAATGCAAACCGAATTGTGTCTCACTTTCTCTTCCCGCGCACAGTCGTTGAGAGAAGCGTTAAGCCAAGCGAGCCACGAATCCTCGCGTGCGGTCCAACGCGATCGAAGTGCGCGTGTTCGACACAAGAGCTGCGGTCACGACCTTTCAACACACGGTTGCCGGCATCATCTCCTTTTGGTGTCAGCCGTGGACCGGATTACGCGGGTTCGCGATGTGAACGAGGTGGAGGAATATCTTGTTTAGCTGAGAGCGGGCCTTGAAACCTGTTGCCTTGACAACCTATCCAAAAAGTGTTATTTTTAGTCGGAAAATTGGGCATTTTTTAATGACCACTGCAGCACAATCCGAGCCCTTGAACGAGCGGGAGCGCGACATCCTGCGGCACGTCGTCCACAACTTTATTTTGACGGCCATCCCCGTAGGATCTCGCTACATCTCGAAGCATTCTGAATCCCAGCTCAGTCCTGCCACCATCCGGAATGTGATGGCGGACCTGGAGGAGGTCGGCTATCTTTCGCATCCCCACACGTCTGCGGGGCGCGTACCGACAGACCTCGGATACCGCTACTACGTAGATTTCCTGATGGAGGTCCAGCAGCTCACCGAGAAGGAAAAGCTGCAGATTCAGCAGCAGATGAACATCGCGACCGATCCCGATTCGCTGCTCAAGGAGACCTCGAGGCTGCTGGGCAAGATCTCAAAGCAGTTGAGCGTTGTCTCCTCGCCGCATATCGGCAGCGGGGTTTTCGAGAGACTCGAGCTTATCCCGATCTCCAGCTCCAAGTTGCTCGTGGTCATGTCCATTCGCTCCGGACTCGTCAAGACACTCATGCTGGAAGTCGGCATAGAAATCAAGCGCGAATACCTCGAGCATATGAGCAGATTTTTGAACGAGCGCTTGTCGGGCCTGACCCTGCGGGAGATTCGAGACACCTTTGTCGAACGCACGCGCGATGTTCAGGACGAACGGACCGGCTTGATCCGCCTTTTTATTGATTCAGTCGACCAGCTTTTCGACGATATGAAGGAACGCGAAAAGGTCCATATCTCCGGGACGCAGAACATCATCGAACAGCCGGAGTTTATCGACCCCAAGAACTTCCGGAGCGTCATAGAGTTGATAGAGAACGACGACATCATCGTCCACTTGCTGGAAAAGCACGAGGAGCTTGATAAGAACTTCGTCATTACGATCGGGACCGAGAACGAGGATACCAAGGCGAAAGAGTACAGCATCGTCTCTGCGACGTACGACATCGAGGGCGTTACAGGGAGGGTTGGGATCATCGGACCGAGGCGGATGAACTATGCCAAAGTCGTGCCGTTGGTCGATCACGTCGCAAAACTGATCGCAAGAATGATGAGAGGCTGAAAAGTACACCGAGACACTGAGCCACCGAACCGTATGGAAGAGAAGGACGTACAACCGAACGAAACGCCAAATCAGGAAAGCCAACCGCAGCCAACGCAGACCCCGGTTGTGCCGCAGCTTGACGAGTTGACGCAAAAGCTCGCTGACGCAGGAAAACAGATCGAGTACTACAAAGACCTGCTGCTTCGCAAATCGGCCGATTTTGACAATTTCAAGAAGCGATCCGAGAACGAAGCGACATCCCTTGTGAAGTATGCGAAGGCTGATGTGATCACGGATCTGTTGCCCATCCTCGACGACTTTGAGCGGTCGATGAAATTGAGCAAGGATCGAAGGGAATCAGAAGCCTTTCTGAAGGGCGTCGAATTGATTCACCAGAAGCTGTTGAGATTCCTGGAAACTCAGGGCGTCCGGCCGCTTGAATCACTGGGCAAGGAGTTCGATGTGCACTATCACGATGCCCTCCTCCAAGTGCCTCGCAATGATGTTCCGCCCCACACCGTCATCGAAGAGGTCGAAAAAGGCTACATGCTCGATGACCGGATCATCCGTCACGCCAAGGTAGTAGTCTCCACCGCCCCACTCGATCACGGGAATGCCGAGCAAGGTTCAGCGAGTCATCCGATGAGCACAGCATCGGGTACAAAGAAGGCATCGGAGAAATAGCTCAAACCATGACCAAACGGGACTATTACGAAATACTTGGTGTCTCCCGCAGCGCTTCGCAGGATGAAATCAAGAAAGCCTATCGGCAAATGGCGTTGAAGTATCATCCTGACCGCAATCCCGGGAACAAGGAGTCGGAGGAGAGATTCAAAGAAGCAGCGGAAGCCTATGAGGTGCTCGGCGATCCGGAAAAACGCCAGAGATACAACCAGTTTGGTCACGAAGGCATGCGAGGCACCAACTATCGTGAGTTCCATGATATCAACGATATCTTCTCCGCGTTCAGCGATATCTTCGGGAGCGGCTTCGGCGGGGGGATTTTTGACGAGGTCTTTGGAGCTTCCGCGCGCGGAAGGAGATCGTCCAGAACTCAGCATGGCATTCCCGGCTCTGATCTGAAGGTCAAGCTGTCGCTCACACTGGAAGAGATTGCAGCAGGTGTCGAGAAAAAGATCAAGGTCAGAAAACAGAAGAAGTGCGACCTGTGCAACGGAACAGGCTCGAAGCCCGGCACCGGTTCATCGACATGCCCCCAATGCAACGGTGCGGGCGAGCTTCGCCAAGTCTCGCGTTCGATGTTTGGCCAGTTTGTCAACATCACGACATGCCCTACATGCGGAGGGGAAGGCCGAATTGTCCGTGATCCATGCTCCAACTGCCACGGTGAAGGTCGATCCCCCGGTGAGACGACAATCAAAGTGAATGTGCCTGCGGGTGTCTCGGAGGGAAATTACATTCCGCTGCACGGGCAAGGAAACGCCGGCCAGCGCGGGGGTCCGGCAGGGGATCTTATTGTTCTCATTGAGGAGCAACCTCATCAGTACTTCGATCGGAGCGGTGACGACATCATCTACGATGTGAACATCAGCTTCCCCATGGCTGCCCTTGGCGGAGAGACGGAAATCCCTACACTGTCCGGAAAAGCGAAACTGACCATCGACCCGGGCACACCGGCGGGCCGCTTGCTCCGTATGCGCGAGCGCGGGATACCTCACCTGAACAGCTATGGGCGAGGCGACCAGCTCGTGAGGATCAACATCTGGGTCCCGGAAAAGCTGACTGCCAAAGAGAAAGAACTGCTGAAGCAACTCGGGAACTCCGAACACATTACACCGAGCGAAGAAGAGCGGCACGGGCACACGAAGAGTTTCTTCAAGAAAGTTAAGGACGCATTTTCCTGATACAGAATGTTTGAGCGCCTCAAGAACTGGCTGGCTCTCACCGCGACGGAACAACGAGTGATCCTGTTCCTCGCGGCGACCTTCCTGATCGGGGCGGGGATTCGATTGTACCAGGAGACGTTCCCTTCTCAGCAGAAGTTTGACTACCGATCAGCCGACAGCACGTTTGCATTTCTGAGCGAATCGCTGCGAGCGGATACGACGGAGAATATGGACCGCACGGACGATCAGATCATCAATATCAACAACGCAACCAAGAATGAGCTGATGAGTCTGCCGGGGATCGGGGCAGTCATCGCCGAACGCATCATCCTCTTTCGGGAGGACGAGGGTCCGTTCGCGAGCATCGATGATCTCCGGAAGATCAAAGGAGTCAGCACGAAAAAATTCCAACAGCTGAAAGCACGCGTAACCGTTCGATAAGATTCGGATTTCCGAGAAGCCCCTCTGAAGGTTTGCCAGCCCGTCACACCGCCTGGGCGGAGCTTTTCGAACCACCAACACTTACGTAGGCACCGTCATGAAATCATCACACTATGTCGGAATCTCCTTCTACCAGGGACAGATCCAGATCGCCGAAATCGACCACGGGAAGAAGCCAACCCTCACCGCGCTCAGTGAGCGCTCGACATCGCTCGACTTCACTCACGCTGCCGCCTTCTCGCCTGATCATCCGCAGCTCCATACGTTTGTGTATGAGCTGGAAGAACTCTTCAAACAGAACCGTGTTCACGCGAAGACCGTCTCGTTTGCGTTGCCGACCGATCCCGTTTTCATCAATGTGATCCCGGTGGACGCAGCGCTTCAGGGAAATGAGCTCACCTCCTATGTCCAGTGGGAGTTCGGTCAATATCATCCAGACGTACCTGCCAAAGATTTTATTATCACCGCACAATCACTGCCGCATGGGAAAAAGAATGTCAAGCAGGTGTTTATCGTCGCGGTGCGCAAGGGGATGGTCGGGTTCCTGAAACGAGCGACCACCGAGCTGCGATTGCAGCTTCATCTCATCGACATTGACCAATTCAGCTCGGAAAAAGCCCTTCGGGTGAACTACCCCGAGTTGATGAAAGAAAACACTGTGCTCTTCGGCCTTCGCCATGGCCGTATCGACGCAAGTCTTCTGTTACAGGGAGAGATGGTGGACTACCGAGCCTTCCCATCCGACACCCCCGAAGCTCTGAAGAAGACCGTCCAGAGCTATCTGGCCTACCTGAAGCAGAAGGATGGGCTCGAATCGCCGGGCAAGATCATTCTGCACGGCATCGAGATCACACCGCAGACCGTCTCCTCAGTCCAGCGCGAAACCGCGATCGAGACGGAAGCCCTCGACGCGGTCCGTCACCTCACGTTATCGAAGAAATTGTACGAGCCGTATGTCAAGGAGAGTTCCAGATTCGCGGCGGCGATCGGCTTGGCACTACGAACGCAATGAGAATCATCGCTGGGCAGTATCGCGGCAGAAGCCTATCAAGCGTGCGTGACCTTTCCGTTCGCCCTGTTACAGATCGTGCGAAACAGACCATATTTGATATGCTTTCTCATCGGCTGGACTTTGAAGGTATCGAGGTCCTGGACTTGTTTTCCGGAAGCGGGAGTTTGGGATTGGAGGCACTCAGCCGCGGGGCTCGGATCGCCGTGTTCGTCGATAAGTCGAAGCAATCGCTCCATGTCCTTGAGGGGAACATTGAGTCCCTCGGATGCCAGTCGCAGTGCACGGTCTACATGGCCGATGTGTTCTGGTTTCTAAAAAACACCAAGAGATCGTTCGATCTCATTTTTGTTGATCCACCCTACAAGCTCGAGAACATTGAGACGCTTCCAAGAGCACTCCATCAATCGACAGCCGTGAAGAGCGAAACATATGTCGTGATGGAACAGAGCAAAGAATCGCCAATAGAGCTGTCAGAGTCACAGTACGATGTTATTCGAAAAACCTTCGGTCAAACCCTGGTCCTCATCCTGAAGGCGAAGTGATGACATGACCCGACGCGAAACTCAAAAGGACGACCTATGAAGATCGCTATCTATCCAGGCAGTTTTGATCCCATCACGAACGGCCATCTTGATATCCTCGAGCGCGCCATGAAGCTGTTCGACAAGGTCATTATCACGATCGCGCGCAACTCCGTCAAAAATCCTCTCTTCAGCGAGAAGGAGCGGCTCGCCATGATCAAAGAGGCTGTCAAGGATCTCGAAGGAGTCGAAGTGGATTCCTTCGAAGGACTGCTCGTCGAGTATGCACGCAAGAAAAGAGCCACGGCAGTCGTGCGAGGTTTGCGGGCGATTTCCGATTTTGAGTACGAGCTTCAGATGGCATTGATGAACCGCAGACTCAACGAACAATTGGTGACCGTCTTTCTGATGCCGAATGAAAAGTACACGTACCTCAACTCCAGCATCGTTCGCGAAATCGCGCGCCATCAGGGGGACGTGAAGGACTTCGTTCCACGACACGTCTACCGGAAGCTCATGGAAAAGATGGCTTCCCGCTAGAGAAATCCACCGAACAGAGACAACCGGTGAAATCGTTATCACGACTCGTTGCTAAAACAGAGCCTTCACTGACACTTGCCCTGTCGGCCCTCGCCAAAAAGCTTCACGCGGAGGGTGTGGATGTCGTCACGCTCACGGCCGGGGAACCTGATTTCCCGACTCCCTTCCACATCAAGGAAGCGGCGAAGAAGGCCATCGAGGACAATCTCACCTCGTATACACACAATGCCGGAATTCCCGAACTGCGCGGAGCAATTGCCGACAAGTTCAGGCGTGATAACAATCTCCTCTTCGATCCCTCGCAGATTCTTGTCTCAAACGGGGCAAAGCATTCCTTGTACAACACGCTCAAGGCAATCTGTAACAGAGGGGATGAAGTCGTTATCCCCGCTCCCTACTGGGTGAGCTATCCTCAGATGGTGACGCTTGTGGAAGCGACGCCCGTTTTCGTTCAGACGAAAGAGAAGGACGATTTCAAAATTACGTCTGCACAGCTACGTCGGGCGATCACACGGAAAACCAAAGCGCTGATCTTCTGTACGCCATCAAACCCGACGGGATCGGTGTACGCGCAAGAGGAGATAGAAGCTCTCTCACGGGTGGCCGAAGAGACCGATATCTACGTCATCTCAGACGAGATATACGAAAAAGTGATCTACGACGGCGCCAGGCATTTCAGCATGGGCTCAATCCCTGCCGTGAGAGACCAGGTCATCACCGTCAACGGAGTCTCGAAGGCATACTCCATGACCGGTTGGCGCATCGGCTTCCTTGGAGGAAGAAAAGACATTGTGGCGGCAGCAGAAAAGGTCCAAGGCCAGGTGACCTCGAATGCCTCCTCGATTTCGCAGCACGCGGCCTTGGCGGCGCTGACCGGACCAGATGATGAGTTGAGAGCCATGTCCGCCGAGTTTCTGCGACGACGCAATTTCATCCACGAGGCCGTTGCGTCCATCAAGGGTATCACGTGCAAGAAGCCAACGGGAGCTTTCTACCTTTTTCCAAATGTGCGCTCCTTCTTTGGACGAAAGCACAAGGGGAGGACGATGAAGTCCGGCGATGACATCGCAGAGTATCTACTGAATGAAGAGAGGGTTGTGGTCATTCCGGGCAGCGGTTTCGGCTCGAAGGATCACGTGCGCCTCTCCTATGCCTGCTCAATGAGCGAGCTTGAGAAAGCTGCCGAACGGTTGCAGCGAGGCTTCAAGAGATTGGAGTAGGAAGAAGAGAGGAAGGATATGCCAACATACGATTATCAGTGCAAGGAATGCGGCTACACGTTCGAAGAATTTCAGTCCATGTCCTCGGAGCTGTTGGTAACATGCCCCTCGTGCGGCAAGCCGGCGTTGAAGCGGCTTATGGCCGGCGGTGCAGGGATGATTTTCAAAGGAAGCGGATTCTACCACACTGACTACAAAACATCAAAGCCGGCCTCGAAAGAATCGGAATCGAAGCCGGCTCCCAAGAGCTCTGAGTCCTCGAAGACCGAGAAGAAATCAGACTCCCCTCCCTCGGACAAATCCACCGACAAGTAGGTCGGCGAGACTGGTCGACCTACAACGCTTTATATCTTCGGTCCTGCCTTAATGACCTCCGGCGGACACCCGGTTTCAAACTTCTTGAAGTTCTCAATGAAGCGTGCGGCAAGCTGTTTGTACTTCTGCATGTAGACTTCCTTGCTTGGCCAGGAGGCTGATGGATCAAGGATGTTTGCCGGCACACCCTCGCACGATTTCGGCACGCTGAATCCAAACACGGGATCGGTCGCGTAATTGACGTTCAGCAACTCGCCCGTGAGCGCGGCATCCAGCAGCCGGCGCGTGTACGCGATGCTGATGCGTTTGCCGACACCGTAGGCTCCGCCGATCCAGCCCGTATTCACAAGCCAGCAGTTCACACCGTGCTTGAGAATCTTCCGCTTCAGGAGGTCAGCATAGAAGTATGGATGGTGAACCATAAACGGAGCGCCGAAGCAGGTGCTAAACGTCATCTCGGGCTCCTTCCCCAGTCCCACTTCCGTGCCGGCAATCTTGGATGTGTATCCGGAGATGAACTGATACATCGCCTGCTCCGGAGTCAGCTTCGCAATGGGGGGCATGACGCCCGACGCATCGCATGTAAGGAAGATGATGTTTTTCGGGTGTCCACACATCTTCGACGGGACGGCGTTGCTGATGTACTCAAGCGGATATGAGCCACGGGTGTTCTCCGTGATCGACTCATCATCGAGATCGATTTGCCGTGTCACCGGATCGTAGACAACGTTTTCGAGGATGGTGCCGAACATCTTCGTCGTCGCATAGATCTGCGGTTCTGCCGTCGGCGAAAGCCTGATCACCTTCGCATAGCAACCGCCCTCAAAGTTGAAAACTCCTTCATCGCTCCAACCGTGCTCATCGTCGCCGATCAGACCGCGTTTCGGATCCGCGGAAAGCGTCGTCTTGCCGGTCCCCGACAGACCGAAGAAGACTGCCGCGTCACCCTCCTTGCCCACATTCGCTGAGGCGTGCATCGACATCACGCCATCCAGCGGCAAGAGGTAGTTGAGGATCGTAAAGATCGATTTCTTGACCTCTCCCGCGTAGGCCGTATTGCCGATGATGCAGAGCCGCTGGGCAAAATTCAGGACGATGAAGGTGTTCGCTGCCGTTCCGTCGATCTGGGGAATGCCTTTGAAGGACGGGACCGCGATGACGGTAAAATCGGGCACGTGCCGGCGATACTCTTCGTTCGTTTTCGGCAGGATGAACATGTTCCGCACAAACATTGTGTGCCATGCATGTTCGCAAATCATCCGAATCGGCAACCGGTAGTTCGGATCGGCGCCCGCGTAGCAGTCCTGAACGAACACGTCTCGTCCTTGCAGAAAACCTTGAAGTCGATTGAACAGGTCGTTAAACTTGTCGGCGCTGAAAGGCCTGTTGTACTGCCCCCACCAGATCTTCTCCTCAGTCGTCGGCTCTTTGACGATGAATTTGTCGTTTGCAGACCGGGCAGTGTGTTTGCCGGTATTGACGACAAGCGGGCCGAGCTGCGATATTCTCGCCTCTCTACGAAAGGTGATCTCTTCATACAGCGCCTCGACGGGTAAATTCCAGTATGCCATCCGCAAATTGGCGAGGCCGTGGTTCTCGAGCCCGTAATCACTCTTGACAGAGGACGCTTCGCCCTGAGCCGGAGTTTTGATATCGAGAATGTTGTTCATAGCCAGTCCCTCACAAGTTTGCGGTCACCGATGTAGATTTCATTCGGTGAGTTCGGATCGATCGCCCACTTGATTCGCTCGACGCCATCGGTGACATCTTTGATGGAACCGGCATAGCTGAGTCGAAGATGCCCTTCCATACCGAATTCTTTGCCGGGCACCGTTACCACCAGCGCCTTCTTGAGCAGAAGCTCGGAGAGCTTGACAGAGTCGTTCGAGTAAGCGCGAAAATCCGGGAGGCAGTAATACGTTCCATCCGGCTTCGTTGTCTTGATCCCGCTGAAAGAGTTCAGCTCCTGCATCATCACGTTACGATTGTTCTCGAGCGTCAGCCGCAGGCCTTCGATCGCGCTCTGCAGGCCGGTCAACGCACCCTCAGCAGCGGCCTGGAGAACGATGGACGTGCACGACGTGATCTGTCCTTGCACGTTCAACATGATGCTCATGAGGTTCCTGTTCGTGATCGCCCAACCGATTCGAAATCCCGTCATCCCGTATAATTTCGACACGCCGTTGACAACGATGACATGCGTTGATTCAATGTCTTTCTTCGTGTGCTTGTAGGCTGACGTGCTCGTCTTGCCGTCGAACACGAGCTTGTGGTAGATGTCATCCATGATCAGGAATATGCCCTTCTTCTCACAGTACTCGACGATCTCCGCAATGAATTGCTCCGAGTACATCACTCCTGACGGGTTGTTCGGGCTGTTCACGATGATCGCTTTCGTATACGAGCTCACCGCCTTGAGGATGTCTTCCATCCGCGGATAGAAGCTGCCATCCTCCGGCTTGACGATCACCGGAATGCCGTACACCATCTTCACCATCTCGGGATAGCTCACCCAGTACGGTGCAAGGATGATGACTTCGTCCTGAGGATTGATGATGGAGTAGAGAACGTTGAAGACCGACTGCTTCGCTCCTGCCGAGACGATCACGTTCTCCGGCGCGACCACCCGATCGTAGTTCTCCTCCGTGTATCTGATGATGGCTTTCTTCAGGGACGGGATGCCGTCGGTGGGCGTATATTTGATGTCGGCGGCACTGAGCTTCGCTGCCGAGCTGAGGATGGCAGCGATCGGAGCTTTGTTCTTCGGCTCGCCCGCCCCGAGATGAATTACTGCCTCGCCCTTCTCCCGCAAGAGTCGTGCTTCTTCGTTGAGCTTCAGCGTGGGCGACTCAGCGATGGATTTTGCAAGCTGGCTGACGGTCATGGTCGGACCAACCTCCTTTTCGTGTTTGTGCTACGATGAACGATACAAGCGCGAGTCAAGATTTGTGCCACGGAATTCATCATTTCATTTTCACGCTAGGGGTGCCAAGCTGAGATAATTCCCAAGCTTGAAAGGACAGATTCCAACAAATGAAAACTCCCTCTACCACAGGTCGCATTCTCTTGCCAACGGTTGTCTCCACCAATTCGAAGCTAGAAGGTCGCGTGAGAATGTGCAGTCTGCGGTCATGAGCTTAATAACTGCACGTTGCACAGAAGCGACTGGAGTGACAGTCACTGGTACCGGTCGAGCTTGAACTTTTCGCCCAAGTAGAGCTTTCGCGCTTCGGGATCGTTGGCCAGGAAATCAGCGGTGCCCGATTTCAGAATCCTTCCCTCAAACAGCAGATATGAGTGATCGGTAATGGAGAGCGTTTCGTGGACATTGTGATCGGTAACCAGAACCCCGATGTTCTTCTCTTTGAGCTTCGTAACGATCCTCATGATGTCTTCAACGGCAATGGGATCAATCCCCGCAAACGGCTCGTCGAGCAGCATGAACTTGGGATCCAACGCCAGTGCTCGGGCGATCTCCGTCCTTCGCCGCTCCCCTCCCGAAAGGACGTACCCCTTGCTCTTGACCAGATGCGTCAGACCGAAGTCTTCGAGGAGCCGGTCACACTTCTCCTCCTGCTCTTTTCGGGAGAGGTTGCTCATCTCGAGAACGGCAAGCAGGTTCTCGCGGACGGTTAACCGACGAAACACCGAAGCTTCCTGTGACAAATACCCAATGCCCATGCGCGCCCGCTGATACATTGGCAGCCTTGTGATCTCAGTGGAATCGATGAACACTTTTCCCGCATTAGGTCGAATCATCCCCACGATCACATAAAACGTGGTCGTTTTCCCCGCGCCGTTGGGTCCCAGAAGTCCGACAATTTCACCCTGGCGCACTTGAATCGTCACCTCATCGACGACCGTGCGCTTCTTGTATCGTTTCACCACACCCTCTGAACGGAGAATGGCCTTCCCGTCCGCAGAAGCCGAAATCGGCGCCGATTGTGGGATGGCTCGTTCTTGTGCGGTTGCTTCACTCATAGGACTCGTTCACAATCTGAAGATGTTGGCGTCGAGGGCGACTTTCTCTCCACTTGAAGCCCTCGAGATTGTATTCCGTCTCGTGGCGCGCGATCATCGATTCGGGAAAATACTTCCCCTCAACCCCGCCGATAATCTTGATCCGATCAATCTTTCCGTCGTGAAACTCCATAATGATGCTGTCGCCGCTCGATCTGTTTGCACCATTGGGGTCCGCCTCTTCAAAGAGGTAGTACAGGCTCGTTGCGTTCCTCTCCGCGTCGATCTGGGCGATCTTCCCGTTGTAAAAATACATCGTGATTTCCCGCGCTGTGAGTTGATCGAACCGCTGGCGCCGGAGGGTATCCGCCCGGGAAACCGCCATCGCTCGACCCTGCACGAAGACGCTTCGGAGCTTTCGTTCCTCGGTGGTGATGAGGATCGAATCGCCGGTGAGTTGATTTTCCGCATGCCAAACCACCGGCTGGTCTCTCAGTGCGATGTGACCTTGTTCGAGGAAATACGTCGCCTCGCCACATCGCGCAGCAAAATCGCTCCGCGCCATCGCCACATCCTCCCGGGCAACGAACCGCTTCAGCGTATCCTGATACGCTTCCATCACTTTGCCCACAACCAGAAGTGTATCAATAACACCGTCCGAGGCTGTATCGACCTGCATCATTCTTGGATTCTTGGGGATGATCGAATACTTTTGCTTCTCGTAGTAGACAAGAGAGTCCCCAAAGACAGTGAGATTATTCTCCGAATTGTAGACTTGGACATTCCCGACCGCAATCGACTTCGCCTCGTCCTCGAAGTAGGTGAGCTCGTTTGACCAAGTGGAAGACGTTGAATCTACAACTTTCACCTCACCCTCAAAATGCGCCCGCTTATCCTGCGCGAAATACTCACCAAAACGTGACGTTAACACAGAAGAACCCCGTGTCAGACGAACGCCTTTGGTCATTTCGGCCCGTCGCTCGTTCCCAAAATAGATCCCTTCGGGCGAGTTGAGGGTCACGTTGTCCCGAACGAGCTTGACATTGCCGAACAATTCAATCTTCTCGGACCCCATGTATCGGAGCGCTGAATCACACCAAATCTTGATGACCTCGCCAGGAGAGGATTGAATGATGTGGACATTGCCGATGAGCTCCCTCACCTCTTCGCTGCCCACATATTTGACATTGAGGACGTCTGCCGATCTGACGTCAATCCGCCTCGCCTCCTGCGCAGCAGCCACACCCAGCGCGAGCACACTGATCAACGCGATGAAGGAAATCTTCATCGACGAGGAGGCTTTCCTGCTATGATCAATTTGTCTTCGCCTCACCAGTGACCCTGAAAATGCGATAATTGCGGAGCTGCTGGTCCGACTCCAGCCCCCTCCCCTGCACTTTCTCTTTCAACGAAGTAATGAACACATACTCCGGCGTATGGACCAGCCTGCGTGCGTTGTCCCAATACAACCTTTCCGTACGCAGCCGAGTGCTGTCCTTGGACACGACAACAACATTGCCATACGCTTCGAGATTGTTGGTCGCCTCGTCCACCTTCCCATCGTCTGCGGTCAGGACGGATGTCTGCTGCTCATCTTCTCCATAGAAGTGGATCGTCAAGCCCTGGCCAAGTAAGGTCTGTCGCGGATACTCAAACTTTCGGATGTATCCGGCCTGAATAACAGCCTTCACCTTGCCCGAGTCCGAGAGGACCACCGTGCTATTCCAGCTCTCCTGCTGCGGGAGAGTCTTGCTTTCAATTCCGGGGAGTACAGTGGGTTTGATCTTCCCCTCGCATCCAAAAAGGAACACACCGAGCACGATGAACAACGAGGTACACCGCTTCATGGACATCGTCATTAGCCTCCGCTGTCTCCCCCCAATCCTGCTTTGACGAGATCGTGAAGATGGAGCATACCCATCGGATGGTTCTCGTCATCCACGACAACGAGCTGTGTGATATTGTACGATTCCATCTCTTCCAGCGCTTTTGCGGCGAGCAACCCTTTCTGGATCGTCTTCGGATTCTTTGTCATCGCTTGTGCAGCGCTCACACCGGTGATGTCTCGCGTGCGCTGGAGCAGCCGGCGAAGGTCACCATCGGTGATGATGCCCCGCAGCATTCCCGAACCATCGACGATGCACGTTGCGCCGAGGCGCTTTGATGTCATTTCAACGATCGCCTCCGAGAGAGGAACGTCCTCGCGCACAATCGGGATGCCGGCTCCTGTAACCATCATTTCCTCTACCCGCAGCAGCAGCCGCTTGCCGAGGTTCCCGGCCGGATGGAACATGGCAAAATCCTCTCTGGTGAAGCCACGCTTATGAAGAAGCGCGATCGCGAGCGCGTCGCCCATCGCGAGGGTTGCTGTTGTTGAGGCCGTGGGAGCGAGGTCGTGCGGACAAGCTTCCTCCTTCACACTGACATCGAGCACGACTTCGCTTTGTCGTGCCAGATGCGATGAAGCGTTGCCGACCATCGAGATGACCTTGACCCCGATGCGACGAAACATCGGCAGAAGCCCCCGGATCTCCTCCGTATCACCGCTCTTGGAGATACAGATCACGACATCTTCCTGCCGCACCATTCCCAGATCGCCATGCACTGCATCCGAGGGATGGAGAAAAATCGCTGCCGTGCCGGTGGAATTCATCGTGGCAACAATCTTACGCGCCACAAGGCCCGACTTTCCCATGCCTGTGACGATGACGCGACCCGTGCAGCTGTAGATGAGATCCACTGCTGCCTCGAAGCTTCCGTCGATCTTCGACGCGAGCGCCGCGAGCGCTTCCGTCTCGATGCGGATAACCTCTCTTCCTTTGTCTATCGTTGCACTCATACTCTATGTTCCGAAATCGATATGGATGATTGAACAGCGCCCTACAGCGGAGTCTTCACTTCTTCTGAACCGATACTGCTCTCGCAATACGTTTCAACCATGAGGGCTTCCGATCCCGTGGAACGACTATCGGTCGATCCAGAGTGACTTTCGTGCGAAGCGTATTGTACGTGACAAACGCCCGGATCAGATCGACGTCGGTGAAGTCGTTGAGATCCAGAAACAGGCGCTTCGACTCAAGCGCGACCGCGGGATCTCTCACGTTCCTATGAAGCATCAACTCGTTGTAGAAGTTCGTCACCGGAATAGGGTGATTGATGCCCGACTCCTCGTCGTGCACCCAGAGCCGCCCGTCCGACGGGCAAACAACGAGGACGAGCTTTCCGCCTGATTCGGTGGTCATCGCAACTTCCCGCAGTGCCCGACCGCACGCCGGGCATGCCTGCTGCGGCAACCACGAGGAGAGCGTCCACCGGCGAACCTCCTGAAGCCGGGCCGGAACGACATCCCCTTGCAGATTGACGATTTCGTACTCGATCTGGTTCCCAAAACGCTCGCGAAGCGTGACGGAAATATTCCCCGCGGGGGTCTCAATCACGCCGCAAGCGAGCATTTGCGGGAGAGGTGATTCAACATCGGGTTGCTCATCCGAGGCCGCGAGGATATAGTTCCCTTTGCCACGCCGCCCGCGCGCGACAACCTGCCACGCCTCAACCAATTTCCTGTACGCGAGGTATCCCGGCCGATCAGCAGGCACAAGCCACAACAGGAGGCCCCGTTCCTGCTCGGTCAATCCGCGTGGGAGCCGTTCTTCATTTCCCATCGCCCGCTCTCTTGCGCTGAGAGTTCATCAAAAGGTCGATGACCTCACGAACCGCACCTGCACCGCCGCTCCGCCTGCACGTATAGTGAACTCTCCGTCGGACCGCTTCCACGGCATCGGCTGGA
>CAZTKU010000039.1:0-19924 GCA_964614245.1 uncultured Ignavibacteriaceae bacterium | reverse complement strand
AGAAGTGTTCTATAACCGTCAGCGTCTGCACTCAACAAATGGCTATCTATCTCCATTTGAATTTGAAAAACTGTATTCTGTATCCTAACTCACTGTCCGAAAAACGGGGTCAAGATCAACTCTATCAGACTCATATACTCCCACACTTGATCGCCTACACCATCGATTTCCTCAGTTGTCTCTTTAGCTTATGTATCTCCCCCCGGATTGTCTCCAACTTCTTGTAGTCTTTCTTCTCCACCGCGGTTCCCCGGTCTCTCTTTAAGCCGCGGATCTTCGCTTTAAGCTCCGTCTTGTTGATGCCGACGACGTGGTGGTGAGGGATCTCGACCCCCAGCGCCTTGCAGAGCAGCGGCAGCAGCTGCTCTTTGTGCATCGTGCTGTGACCCTTCAGTTCTTCGTGCTCGATGCCATCGGCAATCGCACGGAGCTGTATGACGGTCATCTTGCTCAGTTGCTCGTATGTGTAAGCCATAGAGTTGCCTCCTTTGATGATATTCTGCTGAATGAGGGCGATGGGAAGATCGATTCCTTCTGAAAGCAATTATACCAAGTAGTATCGAAATCCGCCAGTGTGTCTTCTTTTTTCGCTGTTCTTTCGTAGCAAGTTGGCTCGGCGCATCTCCAGATCCGCCGAACACCTGGTCTGCAAGCGCAACGGCGTTCTATGAAACGTGCGAAGAAAACTGATCTCCTCGTTCGGAAGAGGCAGCTTGAATCGTACAAATATCATATTTATGCACCTCCATCTCCGTCCACGTTGCTGTCGCGTCCTGCAACATATGTGTTGGCTATTCCAACACCTATCGGGATCCTGGTCACTTCTGACGTTGAAGACAGTAAGCTAACTGGCATCGCATCAAGAGTATCGTTATCTTTATCGGGGGGATGCACAACGGTACGGAGATTGCACCATGATCTGTTGGGGAAAGTCTCCTGCACTGCGGGAATTGTCAACAGTTTGAAAGATCAGGGATCATGGACGGTTTGCTGAACTCAGAGACGTTCTGGCTGATCGCAGCGAATATTGTCCTTGGTTTGGTCATCCTGATCTGTTGCGTGGTGATTGGATGGTACGTCATGAGGGACCTTCGACACCGTGCGAAACAAAACAAGGAAGAGTCTCTTGTCCCGAAGAATCACCTCGCTGGCCTGAAAAACCTCGGCATCACCCTCAATGACGGGGGAAAGAAAATCGACGAGATGAAAAAGGAATGAAGGAGCATCACGAAAAGCAAGGACTCTCCGCTGAACACTCCAGCATCTAATAGATAACCGCACCGCCCTGACCGGAAGCTGCTCCTCTTTCGCCGAAATCCTTCCTGCACTTCCTCATCGGTTATATCCATTCTCAGGAACCACGACAAACCACGTCAGCAGGTCATTGCTGAAGTTCTCCGGTTCTTAGAAAAGTCTAGCAGCGACTGCAAAAGCTTCTTCCACATTGAGAATGGTTTAGACTCCGTACGGCGCTCACATTCCGCCCCGCTGGGGCTCATTCATTCTTTGTATGGACAATCTAGAAATATTTCGCTCCCACAGAGCGACCAGATCAAGCTGATTTCGCATAGCTTCACGAGTCCCGCTAGGGAGGAGAGGTTCGTAGTTTCGGACAAGACAGAATTGTCGAGCTCCGTCAGGAGCGGCATGTCATCTACGCCATTTGTGATCAATCATCCGATGTGGAAAGAATTCATGCAACAACCATAAGGAGAGGGGAAACTTGGGAACCCCATGAAAACCTCCGAAAGGCTTTCAGCCCATCTCTCACTTCACGATCTCTCTCAGCGGCTTGCCGTCGACACTGGCTGAAAAGGGCAGCCCAAGATATTTGGCTATTGTCGGTGCAATGTCCACCGTGTGGACTTCTCGTGAGACCTTCCCGCTCTTGATGCCCTTTCCCCAGAACACCATGGGAACGTGCGTGTCGTACCGGTAGGGTGAACCGTGCGAGGTTCCGGTTGCCGAGGAAGTGATGAGGCAATATTCGCACGGACGAATGAGGAAATCCTTCCCGCGGGGCGGGAAGTAGCCACGCCGATACTTCCCGAGATATGGCCGATCGGGGTTTTTCCCGTTCATCAGTTCGCGCCGGAAATACACGTCAGCGATGCCGTCGATTTTCAAGAGCCCTTCTCTCACACGGTGCTCAAGAGCCACGGAGTCGAAATTCGCGCTCGCGGCCGCGGCGTAGTTCAAGAAAGCATCAGACTGGATGATATGTTCCGTCGTGCCAAACTCTCGCTGGAGCGTCCGATCAAGTTCCTCAATCTTCGGATTGATTTCTTTTTGAGGATGAATCCGTCGGCCAAATCTGCGTTCAATCGTGGTCATGTACTCTGGCAGTGGAAGTGTTGCATGATCGGCACTCAGTGCGACGAGAATCTTCCCTTTCCCAAGTCCTTTCTCCATATCCGCGATGAAAGATCCGAGAGAGCGATCGAGTCGGATCATCTGATCTGCCATCTCCTGACTGTTCGGTCCGAAGGCGTGCCCGACGTGGTCAGTACACGAGAGGCTGATGAGCAACAGATCGGTGACGCCTCGTTGTCCAAGTTTCTCGGAACGGACGGCCTCACGCGCGAAGTCGAGGGTCATCATATCACCGTAGGGGCTCCTGACGATCTGCTCTCTCTTCTTGTCGGCTTCGAAACGATGGGGGAACGCTGTCGAACCTCCCCATTTCATCTCTCCTTCCAACTCATCCGGACCATAGCGTGCATAAACGGCCTCGGGGCGCAATCTCGTCCAGGCTTCCGGGACATTCTGTTGAATCCAATCCCTTCCGTTGAATGACTTCACCCATTCGGGCACATTGCGCGTATAGTAGTCGGATGTGACCATGTGTCCCGACTTCCGGCTGTACCAGAACACAAAGTTGGGACGCTGACCTCCCATAAGAATGGCTGCCCTGTCCTTTATGGATACTGCTATCACTTTTGAATCGGGTGAAGCCTGCCTCAACCAGTCGCCAAGCGCCGTCACGAGTAGATGCTTTGGCGACACGCCGCCGCCTTCCGCCTCAGCTTCTTCTGCTGTTGAGTCCTCGACGCAGTAGACCTCCTTCCGGGTTTTCGGATCGACCCACTCATTGGAGAGAATACCGCTCTTTGACGGATAGCTGCCCGTGCCAAGCGTGGCGTGGCCCGGACCCGTTTCGCTCGGGGCGTAGTTCAGGTCTGCATTCGTGAAGACCGTTCCCTCGGTCGTGAGCCGCTTGAGTCCGCCAGTGAGCTCTCTTCTGAATCGATCCAGATACTCCGCTTTCATCTGGTCAATCGAGATGTAAAGGACGAGCTTGGGGCGCTGGGCTGACTCGAGCGAGACAGCGGTGAAAAGGACAAGACCGACGACAACGACAATCATGCGCTTCATGTTTCTGGAATTCTTCATCATATAATGAGAAAGGATTTTCGTAGTGGAATTGTGACCGATATTTCAAAATAACAATTTTCTTGCTATCTTGTGTGCCCAAGAAATTCATTCACACTCGCGACGATTTCCTATGGCTTCCAATCATTCTTGGTTATTCAGGAGCGTTCTGTCGCTTTGTGCGGGACTTCTGTTTTTTGTCCTGCCCCTGGTCTCGCAGCCAAGGCACATTACGATTCTCCATACTAACGATATGCACGCGAGCTTTCTGCCTCACGAAGCCTTCTGGGTCAGAGAAAGCCCCAAACCCCTTGTCGGAGGATTCAATGAGCTTGCCTTTGCGGTCGATAGCATACGAAAGACCAGAACAGCAACGCTCATTCTTGACGCGGGCGATCTTATGACGGGTAATCCGATCACCGATCGCGTGTTCAAAGGCGCAGAAGGGGGAGCTCTTGTGGAAATGATGAATTTGATTGGGTACGAGGGATGGACTCCCGGCAATCACGATTTTGATATTTCGTACGCAAACTTCCTGAAGCTTGCTGCCGTGGCGAAGTTCCCGGTCGTGCAGGCAAATATGGTTGATGAAGGGAGCGGAAGGCCACTCACCAAGCAGCTGTATGCGATTCTGGAAAAGAACGGATTAAAGATTGGGATATTCGGATTGATGTCGAGCGACTTCTACAATTTGGTCAATCAGAACAGCTCGAAGGGAATCAAACTGCTGCCGCCGATCGATGCCGCAAGGAAACTCGTTGAGCTGCTGGACCCTCAGACTGACCTGATCGTCGCGATCACTCATCAAGGAGCTGCGGATGATTCGCTCATGGCGATGGGCATGAAGGGTCTCGATGTGATTATCGGCGGTCACTCGCACACCCGCCTGAAGAAGCCAAAGTTTGTCAACGGCGTGATCATCGTACAGACCGGCTCCAACTGCGAGAACCTCGGTGTTCTGGATTTGACCGTGGAGGATGATCACGTGACTGCGTGGGAAGGTGCTCTCCATCAACTGTGGTACCACCCGGACAGGCCCAAGACCGTCGTCTCAGCGCTCGTGGATTCCTTCAAGGCGGAAATCGACAAAGAATACAGCGAGATCATCGGAACACTGAAAGACGCGTGGAACATGGATGGGTGGGAAACGGGCGTCGGCAATTTCATTTCCGACGCGCAGCGTGAGGCGGCGAACGCAGACGTCGCCTTCATGAACAATCACGGCATCCGGAAGAAGCTCTCGCCCGGACCGATGACGAAGCAAGATCTGTTTGAAGTGCTCCCGTTCAGGAATATCCTGACCACGTTCAGGGTGACGGGAAAGCAACTTCGCGAGATTGTCAAGTTCGACATCGAGAAGAAGCCTGCGATTCAGGTGTCCGGCATTCAATGCGAGTGGAAGCGGGGTGCACCAAGAAGCGTCCAGATCGTGAAACTGCTTGTGAATGGCAAGCCCGTCGACGACAATGCAACCTACACCGGAGCGGCAAGCGATTATCTCATGGGTGAAGCGAAACGCTACCTTGGAATTGACCCACCACAGCTGACGTATTTGAATGAGACGGTCTTCAACGCCGTTGAGAAGAAGATCCGTGCGGCGAAGATCGTGATCTCGCCCGTTGAAGGCCGCATCAGGCAAATCAAGTAGACTCTTGCCGGAGAACCTATGAATAACAACTTCCCCATTCTTATCATAACAGGCCGGCCTGCTGCAGGCAAGTCTGAAGTCATCGACTTCCTCAAGAACGCGGATCCGAAAGAGCGATTGGAGAGATTCCACATCGCTGAATTTGAGGAGCTGGATGATTTCGTCTATGTCTGGGAGACGTTTGAGATCGACGACATTCTCGCGAGACACGGCAAGCCGCGCATCTGGACTGAGGAGAACTACTATTTCAAAGAACATTTCATCTGGAACCTCTACATCGAACGGATGAATTTGGAGTATCGAAAGAAGATCGCGCGTGATCCGAAATATCACGATAAGAAAACCACCCTGATCGAATTTGCACGAGGCGGAGAGAACGGGATCTACGAAGCGCTCAGCTACCTGCACGAGGAGATTCTCCGTCATGCGTGCCTGATGTACATCAGAGTTTCGTACGAGGAATCCGTGCGCAAGAACCGTCGCAGGGCGCGCAAAGGTCAGGAAGATTCCATCCTGTACCACTCGCTTCCCGACGAGAAGATGGAGTTCTATTACAGGACCAATGACTGGGAAAAGCTCGAAGCGAAGGACCCGCATACCATCGAGGTGAAAGGCTTCAAAATCCCGTATGCGGTGTTCGAAAACGAGCCGGAGAAAACGCTCGATCCGATGCTGATTGGAAACGAGCTGGAGCGAGTGACGGCAAGACTGTGGAAAATGGGGAGCCGCAACCTTCAGGTTGCGAGACTAGTGAAGTAGGGGAGGAGAACGTAGGGGAATAGCAAACAGGAAGACGTGCGGTGTGGGATGTGAGATAAGTGAGGGCTGAGTGTGCAGTGGGCAGCATGCAGAAAGCAGTTGGCAGACTGATGCCGACGGCTGACCGCTGAGTACTGACAGCTCATCGCTCTTTTCCTAATGTCCTCCTTTTCCTCTGGGCACGACGTTCCAGAGTTTAAGCATCAGGATTGCTCCGATAAGCGAGAAGCCGATCATACTCGGTCCCCACACGCCCCAGCCCCACCGTTCGAGCATCCATCCCATACCTGAACCCACAGCGGCACCACCAATATACTGCATACCATCGAACATCCCCGTAGCGCTTGCCGCTGCTTTTCGTCCCCCGAAGTCCATCGACGCTGTCCCCGAAAGCATTGAGTGAACCATGCTGATCGCGAACGAGTTCACGACGAACGCGCCGATGATCCACTCCAGTCCGGGTGATCTCCAGATAACGGCCAGACAGATCATCTGGAGGAAATAGCCGATAAAAGCAACCGGCGTCCTTCTGGATTTGAACACCCAGTCCGAAATTGTCCCGGCTGCAAATGCGCCGATAATTCCTGCCACCACCACCACAAGCGCACCTTGTTGAAAGACCTTGGAGTCTAGCGCGAGATGCTGAGCTTCCTGCATGTAGCGTGGGAACCATTGCTCAAATCCGTGTCGCACAAATCCCGTGCAGAATTCCGCAGCTGCGATTGTGAGCGTGATCGGATTCGTGAACACTTTTCTTGCCAGATACTTGAAGTCGACTTTGTCGGTGTCGCCGCTCGATGCATCCGCCGTGTCGAAGGCAGGATGACCGGTTTCTTCGGGAGTGTCCCGCACAAACCTGTACGTCAGGACTCCCATGGTAAACATGACTCCTGCAGGAATGAAGAACACCCACTGCCACGGGAGCAGCGCCACAGCAATGCCGCCCACGACAAAAATGAGCGCCCGCCCGCTTTGGATCATCGAGCCGAAGATCGCGGAGAACACGCCCCGTTCTCGAACGTGAAACCAACCTGAATTCACTTTGATGAGCGCCAGAGCGCTGTACGACTGGAAATACATATTCAGCGCCCAGGCCGTCGCAAAATACCCAATGAGCAACGTGCCGGTTCCGAGGAATCCGATATAAGCGCCCAGGCCAAACGCGATATTGAAAACCACAGCACCGAAGACTCCGATGAGCATCGCCTTTCGTCCGCCGATGCGATCAGCGATTGGGCCGTTGAATAACGCCGAGACGCCGTAGATCGTAAGCGCAATCGTGATGATGGAGCCAATCTGCGTTTTGTCCCAGCCGTACGTGTCGGAGAGCGCTTTGTTTGCAAACGAGAGATTGTAGCGCCCCATGTACATCGTCGCGTAGGTAAAGCCGAGCGTGAGCCAATTCATGGCGCGCCGTCGTCTGAATGCAGCACTATGAACAGGTCGTTCCGAGAGTGTTTGGTTCATAAACGATCAGGGTGTGATTGTTCCGGGAGGGGAAATGGACGATGATCTCTTTTGCCCTCTTCAACATTCGCCCCTCCCCCCAGGGGAAGGTTAGCTCGCCCGCCGCGCTTTTTGGCGGGGATGGGGTCATCTACCGTGCGAGCAGCTCCCTTGCCTTCTTCAGCACATTCTCAACCGTGAAGCCGTACTCCCTGTACACCACCTCGTAAGGAGCTGAAGCTCCAAACTTGCTGATACCGATGATGCTTCCTCCATCCCCAACGTACTTCTGCCATCCCATCGGCGAGCCGGCCTCAACAGCGATCCGGTTCTTGATCGAAGGCGTGAGAACAGAATTGCGGAACTCCTGCGATTGCCGTTCGAACAACTCCCACGACGGCATGCTCACCACGCGGGCTGCGATGCCTTCTTTCGCGAGCTGCTCATACGCACCGATGACAAACTGCACCTCCGAACCTGTGCCGATCAGAATCACGGCAGGTTCTTTCGAGCTTTCCGCAAGCACGTAGGCACCCTTGACAAGGTGTTCTGCTGAGGCATACCTTGTTCGGTCGATGAGTGGTACCTTCTGTCGCGCGAGGATCAGTGCCACGGGTCCGCTCCTGTGCTCAATCGCGAATCTCCAGGCATGCACCACTTCATTCGCATCTGCCGGCCGGAGCACAGTGAGATTGGGGATGGTACGAAGCGAGGCAAGTTGCTCGATCGGCTGGTGCGTCGGTCCATCCTCGCCAAGCCCGATGCTATCGTGTGTGAACACGTAGATCGGCCGAACACCCATAAGCGCCGCAAGTCGAATGGGCGGACGCATGTATTCTGAGAAAATGAGGAACGTCCCGCCGTAAGGGATCATGCCTTCGGTGAGCGCAAGGCCGTTGAGGATCGAGCCCATGGCGTGTTCTCGTACACCAAAATGGAAATTGCGACCCGTGTACACGTTTGCCTGGAACTCAGGGTAGTTTTTCAAGAACGTGTTATTCGATGGCGTCAGGTCGGCCGAACCGCCGATGAGCGTCAAAAGATGAGGAGCGATCGCGTTCAGGGTTTTTCCAGACGCTTCTCTCGTCGCCATAGCGCCCGTGTCGGCTCCGAACGTCGGGAGAGCCTTTTTCCACTCATCTCCAAAATTTCCCTGCTTGAGATTTTCGAACTCAAGAGCGAGATCAGAGTGGGCGCGTCGATATCCTTCAAACATCGTTTTCCATAGCGATTCCCATTTCTTTCCTTGTTCGACCGACCGGCGGAAGTAGTTCAGCGCGTCATTGGGGACATCGAAGTGCTTTTCCGGATCCCATCCGAGGTTCCTCTTTGTCAGCCTGACCTCATCCTCGCCCAGGGGCGCACCGTGCGCTTCCGCAGAGTCCTGCTTGTTCGGGCTCCCGTAACCGATGTGCGTGCGGATCTTGATCAGGGACGGGCGGGTCGTTTCTTCCTGGCCAGCTTTGATCGCTGCGTTGATCGCATCAACGTCATTGCCATCCTCAACAACCTGCACGTGCCAGCCGTATGCTTCGAATCGCTTGACGACGTCTTCCGTGAACGCCAGCTGAGTCCTTCCATCAATGCTGATGCGGTTGTCGTCATAGAGATAAATGATGTTGCCGAGTTTCAGATGTCCGGCAAGCGACGCCGCCTCCGATGAGACTCCCTCCATCAGATCGCCGTCGCTGACTATCCCGTAAATCCGGTACTTGACGACCTCGAAATTCGGCCGGTTGTAGCGCGCTGCCAGATAGCGCTCCGCAATAGCCATTCCAACGCCGTTCGTGAAACCTTGACCCAGAGGGCCGGTGGTCGTCTCCACACCAGGCGTCAGGTGATACTCCGGATGACCCGGAGTCTTACTTCCCCACTGCCGGAAGTTTCTCAGATCATCGAGCGAAAGATCATAGCCGGTTAGGTGCAACAGTGAGTAAAGCAGCATCGATCCGTGGCCTGCAGAGAGGACGAACCGGTCCCTGTTGTGCCAGCGGGGGTTGGTGGGATTGTGTTTGAGATGCTTTGTCCAGAGCACAAATGCCATCGGGGCCGCGGCCATCGGCATGCCGGGATGGCCTGATTTTGCCTTCTGAACAGCATCCATCGCAAGCGTGCGAAGCGTATTGATACAGAGTTGATCGAGCGCTGAGGTGGACAGAGTGGTTTCTCCTACGTTAAGACTGCAAGGGAATTGAGGATCTCGACAAATTCGAGTTGAAGCGCGGGCTAAGATAGAGAAGGATTCTCAAGAATCCAATGTGAGCAGTGACAGTGCGTGTGTCCCGGCAATTGATCAGTTCTTCGTCTCCGTGTAGTCTTCCATAAACCGGCGCGGGAACACCGCTTTGTGAATCGGGTGGGTAATGGTGAGCACAGGGCTGGTTGTTCGTCGCACAACCTCTTCCACCGTGTTGCCGATCTGCACTCGCCGCATCCCGCGAGCTCCGTGTGTACCGATCACAATGAGGTCCACCTGATATTCCTCGGCGAGCCGAACGATGGTGTTCTCCGGTTCGACATCCCTGCCCACGATTTTCTCAATCTCGATTTTGTCGGCTTCATCGTGATAGAACCGAGGGTCCGGGAACTTCTGAATCAGCACCTCGGGATGTTGCACAGCCAGCTCCGTCACATGGAGCAGGATAATTCTCGCACGATAGCTGCGCGCCATCGAAACGGCATACGGGATAGCGAAGTTGCTGTACTCGGAGAAATCCGTCGGGCAAAGGATGGTTCTGATCTTCCACTCGCCCGGTTGTTGGCGGGGACGGAGCGTGAGCACAGGCGTACGGCAGACTCGCACGACACGTTCAGCCGTTCTGCCGATCATGTGCGGAGATGACCGTCCGAGCCCCTCCGTCGCGATGACAACAAGCGAATACCGATTCTCCTCGGCCACGTCGATGATTTCATGGTACGCAGTTCCAAATCGTACGAGTGTGGATGTCCGCTGGGCTGAGAGGGACTCCTGCCTCATGACCTCGGCGAACTTCGCCTGTGCGAAAGCGGAAACGGCTTCTCGGTGGCCAGACGCGGTGTGCTCGTCCCGTTCAAAGAAGCCAAGCGGATCTTTCTCGTACTCGTCGACGTAAACGAGCGTCAGCTGACTGTCGGCATGGTTGGCCAGGAATGATGCGAGACGAATGGCTTCGATCGAGGCCGCTGAAAAGTCCGTGGGGCAAAGAATGCGTTCGAGCTTATACATAAAGTCTGGAAGAGAACAGTTGCGCGAGAGAGTCTGATGAGGTCTGAACTAGCGTCGGTTGCGCGAGGCAATATAAGTGATATTCAGTGGCGTTACAACTTCGCGGATCACATGGTAGGCGTTCGCGAGAAGGGAACGCGCGTCTGCCATTTTTAAGAATCCTTCAGTGTGGTCATTCCCATACACCGCTCGGTGAAGTCGATGAAACGTGGTAAAGCCCGTTTCGCTGAAATCGCCCACGACCAGCGTTCCGTCTCGAGCGTGCACCCGAATCATCTCCGACAAGCATGTGCGCGGATTCTGAAGCTCATGCAGCGTATTGAGACAGACAATTGACCTTACTGAATGATCGCGAAAAGGCAGCTTCTCCATGTCCAGAAGGAGATACTGGAGCTTATCCGAATGTGCCGGCGTGACTCGTTCCAGTGTTCTCCCATACTCTTCGTTGCTGAGGTCCCCCGTGATGACGCTGAAGCCAAGCCGCGTCAATACAGCGGACATACGGCCTGAGCCTGTTGCGAGTTCGAGCACGGACTCGGCTGGAGGCAACTCTGCTTCCCAGATGATCTGGATGTATTCGGCGACGAGATCGTACCCCCAGGTGTGCAGCAAGTCGTCGCCGATGGAGGGCGGGATAGAGCGGACGATAAGATGTATGGGAACGAGTCTATCCATGCGTTGTTTGAAGTCACGAAGCTTGTTCCACCGCTTACTTATTTCAGGCGTGGACTGGAAATTCTTCTTCTGAATCACTATCTCTTGCTTTGTCAAGATACAACAATTCCTGAAAGGAATCAGAGCATCGTGCGGGGTCACTGCCCCGTTGCTGTCGCTGGTGCCGTCTCAAATCCGAAGAAGATCAACTCTCTCCAGTCTTATTCTTTACAATACTCCATGTGTTCGCCTAAGTAACTATCAAAATTCGAGCCATTTTCGATGGCGTGCATTGGCACGAACTTTGAGAATCACATCGAACAGCTGCTCCTAAGTAAGCGTGGAAACCTTCCTGCCAATCACTCAAGCTTGCTCACGTTAGGAGGCTCAAGCCATGAAGACCCTCGTTACTTCACTGTTTTTCGCTTCGATCCTCCTTGTCTCGTCCGTGTGCGGACAGGAAAAGAAGGCTGGTGATGAAGCATTGGGCACTCGCACATACGCAGACTATGAGAAACCGGAAGTGTGCGGAACCTCGTGTCACGTCGATCTCTACCAACAATGGAGGCAGGCGATGATGTCGCAAGCCTACACGCACCACTGGGATGAAATCGAGTACTTCAAGCTTGCGGTTCCGCATGCAGAGAAAGATCCGAAAGTCGCCGGAGTCAAAGCCGGGTGCAATGGCTGTCACGCGCCATTGGCATTCCTCGCCGGTGATGTGCCGCCCCCGAAGCCCGAAGCAAAGAGCCGCGCAAATGAATCGGTGTCGTGCGATGTGTGTCATACCATCTCCGGCTTCAAGGGAGACACGCCGTACAATTTCAACTACATCTCAGAGCCCGGCAGACTGAAATACGGTCCGCGCGAGGGAGCCGTGTCGCCCGCTCACGAGACGAAGCAGTCGAACTTCCACAAGACGGCGGAGTTCTGCGGGACTTGCCACAACGAG
Organism: uncultured Ignavibacteriaceae bacterium; assembly: GCA_964614245.1. Taxonomy (GTDB): domain Bacteria; phylum Bacteroidota; class Ignavibacteria; order UBA10030; family UBA10030; genus VGWB01. The sequence continues at coordinate 7,888 of CAZTKU010000039.1, read as the reverse complement.
AAAGATCCGTACGGCGTGTGGGTGAAATCAACACAATTGGAATGGAAGGAAGGACCGTACGCGAAACAGGGCGTACAGTGTCAGGATTGCCATATGACGTTTGCACAGGCCCGCAACGCATCAATGGGTCCGGAGCTACCCGACGTCGCTCAGCATCTCTTCCACGGAGCGCACGATCCCGGGAAGGTACGAGGCACAATCGAGATCCGCATTCACCCGGACTTGCGCGAGGTCGAGCCGGGAGATCGCATGAGGTTCACTGTTGCTCTGTTCAATCAGAAGACGGGACATAAATTCCCGACCGGCTCCGCTGAAGAGCGACTCGTCTGGCTACACGTTGAAGCGACGGACGCAAAGGGGAATGTGTATCACCTGGCGGTGGACAAGAAGGGATTTCCCGGGGAGGAATACACGATTGCTGCGAACACGCTCGCCTATCAGGACATGGGCATTCCGCTGGGGATCCCGGACTTCAAAGGTGTGCAGCGGGATGGTGTCCCGGAAGGTGATCGTATCTTCCGTCTCCCGTATCTCGATCCGCAAGGGCGAATGACCATCATGCAATGGAACACGGCTTCGCTGTCGACCGACTATCGTATCGGGCCGCGTGAGACGAAGCTCGAAACGTATACCTGGACGGTCCCCGACAACGCTGCACCCGGTCCGCTGAAAGTGAGAGCAATCCTGAATTATCAGAAACTCCCGATGCCGATCGTCGAATTCCTGGGCGTTCCCAAAGAGGAAGCGGAAGCGATCGAGGTAAACTCGCACGAGACGACCGTCACCGTACTCCAGTGAGAAGGTGCCTAATCGTGACATCGATTTTGATCTTCGTTCTCCATATGGAAAGGACCTGACCGTGAAAACCACAATTGGCATGTCGTTGGTATGGGTGATTGCCCTTCTCATCGTGACCGAACAAAGCCTGGCGATACCCGCGTTCGCTCGGAAATACAATATGTCGTGCAACGTTTGTCACTCACCGTTCCCCCGACTGAAGCCGTACGGGGATGAGTTTGCGGGAAACGCGTTCAGACTGAAGGATAAGGAGTCGCCTCGATACACGATCGACACCGGTGATGAGATGCTCTCGTTGCTGCGCGATGTTCCGTTGGCGATTCGGCTCGAAGGGTACGTTCGGTACCAACCTCAGACGGCGAGACGAACCGATTTCCAGGCCCCGTACCTGGTCAAGTTTCTCTCCGGTGGGCAAATAGCGAAGGATGTCGCTTACTACTTCTACTTCTTCTTCGGAGAGCGCGGCGAGGTCGCCGGACTCGAAGACGCGTTCATCATGTTCAACAACCTGTTCGGCAGCGAGCTTGACGTGTACTTCGGACAGTTTCAGGTCTCCGATCCCCTTTTCAAGCGCGAGCTGCGACTGACGTTTGAAGACTACCAGGTCTATCGAACGAAAGTCGGAGAGTCTTCCGTCAACTTGACGTACGATCGCGGCGTCATGATGACGTACGCCTTACCGACGAAGACGGACATCGTTCTCGAAGTGCTCAACGGCAGCGGCATCGGTCAGGCGGATCCAAGCAGGAATTTCGACGACGACAAATACAAGAACGGGTTGCTCAGGATTTCCCAGGACATCGGTGAAGCCTTCCGCGTTGGCGCGTTCGGATACTACGGGAATCAAGAGAAGAACGGGAACGTTAATGCGACATCGATGTTGGGACCGGATTTGAGCGTATCGCTCGGTGTTGTGGAACTCAACCTGCAGTACGTAACGCGGACGGACGACAGACCACTTTTCTCATCAGGCAAGGCGGAGAGGAAGACCGAGGGTGCGCTCGCTGAGCTCATCTATACGCCCGAGGGGGATCGCAGCACATGGTACGGTGTCTTGCTCTACAACTGGGTGAAATCTGACGAGGGAAGCCTGAACTATCGGAGCGTCTCAGCTCACGCCGGCTATCTGGTAGGAAGGAACTTCAGGCTGATGGGGGAATACACCCACGACATTGAGCGCAAAGCAAATCAGTTCACCATTGGATTCGTCAGTGCCTTCTGAGTTTCAAGAGAGTCCGCCCGGGTCGATATTCGAGGGAAATGTATCGGTCCCGCTGTTCCTCTTAATCGGCCGCACCGACGGTGGGAGCCGCTTTCACCGATGACTCAATGCGGTAGGAGTGCGTGATCGTTGCGCTGGCACCCACGATGGCGCTGATCGCGCAATACTTCGTTCGTGAAAGCTCGATCGCTCGCTCCACATCGGCAGGGTTGATGCCATCACCGTAGAAGACGTACTCAAGGTGAATGTCGGTGAAGATTCGCGGATGCTCTTCTCGCACGTTTCCCCTTACGCGCACTTCATAACCCTCGATGGGCGCACGCCCCTTCTGCAAAATCGGGATCACATCCATTGACGTGCAACCCGCGAGGGCCATCAGAAGCAGTTCCTTCGGTGATGAACCGGCCAGGCTTCCGCCGAATTCGGGGGATCCATCCATCATCACCCAGTGATTCGAGTTCCCCCTCGCGGCAAGCGTGATACCGTGTACCTGCTTCAAGAAAACCTCTTTTGTCATAAAACCATTTCCTTTCGATCACAGGACCTGAACTACCGGGACGATTCTACTGCATTCCTCGTGTGAGGAGTCCACTCTATGAGATGCAGAGACTCTGGAAAAGGCTCGCCGATCTGCCGCGGGCCATTCAATAGCCTGCGTCTTCCGCCCGCAGAACCACCTTCCCCCTGAAGGCACGGTAGATGTAGACGAAATACCCACCTGCAAGCACCATCCCCACGATCCACCAGGCGAGGCCGACGTTGAGTCCGTAAGCTTGGGCTGCCGTATTGTGGACGGTCAGACTATACGACGGATCGGTTGACGCGGGGAGCAAATTGGGATAGAGGCCGAACGCAGTACCCGCGAGCATTCCTGCAATGAACGCCGAGGAAGAAAGGAATGCCATCGCATCTTTGCCGAGACTGTTGTAATAGATCATCCCGAAGAGGCTCAGCAAGCCAACGACCGGGAAGACGTACCCCCACGGATGAGCAGTGAAGTTCGTCCATATCTCGGGCCGGATGGAGGTCGTTGCCATAAGAGCAATCATTGATGTAAGGAGAACGCCCCACCAGCCTTTGGCTGCGATGGAGCGGGAGCGAGCCTGAATCTCTCCTTCAGTTTTCAGAGCGATGTAGTTCGCACCGTGGGCTGTCAGCGTGAAGAGTGCGACAAGGCCCATGACAACGGTAAACCAATCGAGGATGCCGGATTCGGGCACGACCGTGAATGTGGTCCAGAGTGGCTCGAAGAAATATCCTTCATTGTTTAACGGCACTCCCCGGACAACGTTGCCCAGCGCGGCGCCGAAAAAGATCGCGAGCAGGATGCTTCCGAGGGAGAAGACGGAGTCCCAAAACCTCTTCCACATCGGGTGGTGGATCTGATGGCGGAATTCGATGCCGAGTCCTCGCAAGATCAAGAGCCAAAGGACGATGATGAGCGGGAGATAGAATCCGCTGAAGCTCGATGCGTAGACAAGAGGGAAGGCGAAGTACAACGTGCCGCCGGCGGCCAGAATCCACACCTCGTTGCCATCCCAGAAGGGACCGATGGCGTTGAGAATGAGCCGGCGGTCCGCCTCACTCTTTCCGACGATAAGGTGAATGATGCCCGCCCCGAGATCAAAGCCATCGAGGATGACATACATCGTCAGCATAAAAGCGACCAGGATAAACCAGAGCGTCTCCATAGACTCTCTATCTCCTTAGTGTGTACATCGTTTCATCAAGGCTGGCACGGTTCGCCGCAACGGGGCGTGGACCAAACGTGACCGCCCAGTTGAAAATACAACTTGCGATGACCTGTCCCGATGTTCTTCATCGGGAGACGGCTCCCCTCTGTGCTGCCTCATTTCTCTTACAAGATGGCTTTTGATCTGTGCTCGTGCAGCATTCCGGAGTCAGCTTGAAGCGCCCTGGGTTTGTTTTGCCAGGTAGTTCTCGAGACCCATCTGCTCAATTTGCGAGCGTTGGATTTCGGCCCAGTCCACATGCCCCTCTTCCATTTTGAGTATCTGAGTCAACAGGTCAGCTGTGGCCTGATCGGCGACTTCGTGAGCCAAAACAATGGCCTTGTTATATGCGCGAACCGCTGCCAGCTCTGCTTCCTGGTCGTTTCCAACCATGTCCAGGATTGACTTACCGATCTTCATGGGATTGAGCTTGGATACTTCCGGAGTACCATCCAGGAAGAGAATTCGCTGGATGAGCCACTCAGCATGGTGCATCTCGTCCTTGGCCTGTTTCTCGATCGCACTGTGCAGCTTATCGTATCCCCAGCTCTCGCACATCTCGGAGTGCACCATGTACTGGCTTATGGCAGTCAGTTCATCAGCGAGCAAGTGGTTGAGTGACTTGAGTAGTTTTTCATTTCCTTTCATCTTGATTCTCCTTTCGTGTTGTAGTGTTCTGCGATTTCAAGCCGCATTGCATTTAACTCGTGGGATGCTGGAAAACGCCTTCATCGTCATTCTGAGGGAGCGCCCGCCTGACCGACCCGTCCGAACGCCTAGGCCGGGCGGGCGTAGTCGGGCAGGAAGCGACCGAAGAATCTCGATTTTTTGTTCAGATTCTTCATCCCGCTCAAACTCAGCGGGATTCAGAATGACCTCCTGCTTTGTTCTTCATCAACCTGCTAGTGCGAAGATGCCACTCCTTCCGGCCCCTGATTAATCTTCTTGATGACAAGGAGAAGGAACAGCACTCCGATGACAAAATACAAACCCAAGAACCCCAGAAGCGTGAACAAGCTGTTTCCTGCCGACACCGTGGGGGAGGCTCCTTCCGCAGTTCTCATCAGCCCATGGACGAGCCACGGCTGCCGGCCGAGCTCCGCTGTCATCCAGCCTGCGGTGTTGGCAATGTAGGGGAACGGGAACGCCAGCATCAGAATCCAGAGTGTCCAGCGCGTGGAATAGAGCTTTCGCCGCCAGAGGAGATAAAGCGAGAGAAGCATGATGGCGATGAAGATCGTGCCGAGTCCGACCATGACGTGATAGCTATAATAGAGCAGCGGAATGTTCGTCGGCCATTGGTCACGGGGAAAAGCCTGCAGTCCTTTGACTTCCGCCGTCCAGCGGAAATGCGTCAAGAAGCTCAGGAGCTTCGGCACGTAGAGCGGGTTGTCTATCCTCAGTTTTTCCATGTCCGGCTGACCGATCAGTATGAGCTCAGCTCCTTCTTTGGTCTCAAAAAGCCCTTCCATCCCTGCAAACGTCACGGGCTGGTGCTCATACACGTTCTTGACTTGCCCGTCACCCGTAGGAAAAGCGACGAGTACGGAAGCAATCAGACCGGCGATCACGCCGACGCGCACGAAGATTTTACCATACTCGTCATCGCGATGCGCCAGCAGGTAGTACGCGCCAACCGATGCCATCACAAACGCCGCGGTGATCACAGCACCGATCATGTTGTGCGTGTACTGCCAGCCGATCCATGGGTTGAAAAGCAATCCCCAGTAGTCATTGACGTGAACGGACCCGTTGGAAGCTACTGCATACGCAACGGGGTGCTGCATCCATGCGTTCGTCGCGATGATGAAGTAGCCGGAGAGCCAGGACCCGAAGAACACGAGGAAGGCAGCCATGAAATGCCCACGCTCTCCGAGTTTCTTTTCGCCAAAAAGGAACAATCCGAGGAAGCTCGATTCGAGGAAAAAGGCAAAAACACCTTCCATCGCGAGTGTCTGGCCGATGACCCCTCCGGCGAACGTCGAGAATTTCGCCCAGTTGGTCCCGAACTGAAATTCCATCGGTATGCCGGTCACGACCCCGAGCGCGAAATTGATCGCGAAGATCTTTGCCCAGAACCGCGCGCTGATGTTGTACCGCTCATCCTTCTTCCACAACGACAACCCCTTCAGGACTACGATGAGAAGACCGAGTCCCATCGTGAGCTGGGGGAAGAGGTAGTGATACATGATGGTGAAGGCGAATTGCAGTCGGTTGATGAGCAGTGCGTCTTCCATCTCTTCATCCTCGTGGTGTGAATTTCTCTTGACGCGAAAATAGCAAAAAAATGGGAAAAAGGCTTAATCCCAACGCGCTCGACAAGACGGATGTGGAAGAAATGTTGAAGGAAACAAGAATGACCCGTCGCCCTTTGCGGGGTCGACAAGAGCCTGTCCCAGCCCCCGAAATCGTTGGCTGAGCGGGGTGGCGGATTCATCACGTGCGTTTCGATTTCAGCCTATTGGGATCAGCTTTGGGATTGCTCTTCTGGGCGCGGGCTGAAATCGACGGCTTCCCCCGAATTAGTCTGGGTGTGCGGCGGCTGGTTCATCACGCGGGTTACGATTTCGGTCCCGCTTCACAAAAGTGAAGCGGGATTTTGTCCATTTCTTTTCCAAAAAGAAATGGACACCAGCGTCGCGACCGGCATTTCGCAGGATCAACCAAATCTAAAACTTCTACAAAGTTGACTCATTTGTTAAACCTCTACTCTATGAAGGTACCTAGGCAGTCTTCTCAGCCTTCTTCGTGGAAAGCTTGAAGGGGACATACAGCGGGCAGAAGCCGATGAGGCTTGTCAGCATGAAAACGACTGCGAACAGTCCAAGGATGATCGCGAGCGTGCCGGAAATCTGGTTCGTGAAGTAAAGAATGGCGACGACCACGGCGAGCAGGATACGGATCACGCGATCGAAAGTTCCCATATTCTTTTTCATAGCTGTCTCCTCTGAAAGGTGGTGAGCACAATCCCGAGTTTACTCCCATCAGGTGAGATGCTCGAATCGGGGCAAGGGTTCAGGGGGAGTGGACTACTCCTGCAGTTTCAACACGGCGAAGAGCTTTTTGCGGTTTTTTCTCGGAACGCGGGGATGGGGATACGTGGAATACAACCTGATCGTCTTCTTCAGGCTGTCCAGATAGGCGGTGCAGTTCGGACACTTCGCGAGATGCTTCTTGATCTCCCTGCACTTCGCCGAGCTCAGCCTGGTGTCCAGCTCGTCGCAGATGTGGTCAACCACATCCGTGCATTTCATCCTCTTGGTTTTCATGGCGTCATATACGGGTTGAGGCGTTCACGAAGGAAGACGCGCGCACGGCGGAGGCGCGATTTGACCGCCGGGACGGAGAGCCTCAAGATCTTGCCGGTTTCCTCGGCCGAGAGTCCCTCCACGTCACGCAGGATAAACACGACACGGTTGTCGAACGGCAGCTTCTGAATCGCTTTGTCCAGAATCGTCTTCAATTCCTTGTCCATCACGGAGTCAAGCGGTGTCTCCTTCCACGACGGGATTGTCTGCACAACGTGTCCTTCGTCGTCCAGTATGGGGTCTTCGTGAAATCCGTGCGGTGACTCAATCGGAATGGATGCTTGGTCGAGCTTTCGCTTGCGGCGCTTCATCCGGCACATGTTGGCGACGATGGCGTAAAGCCAGGTGCTGAATTTGGACTTGCCGTCGAATTGAAGAAGCTTGCGATAGACGTTGACGAAGGTATCCTGCCACGTCTCGTCTGCGTGTTCCTTGTCGCGGCAGACTTTGTACGCGAAGCTGTAGACAAGCGATTCGTAGGTCTTGACAAGCCTGGTAAACGCGCGCTCGTCTCCTCGCTGTGCTTGTTTAATGAGTTCTCGTTCGGATGATGGCATGCGGATCGAGTGGTTCAAAAGTCTCGTTGGCTAAACAATGCATGCTTGTGAAAGATTCCAGGGATCTCTCACCCAGCAGTCCGGGGCAAGGTGGCGGCTTAGCGTCAGTTGTCTCCATTTCTGTGATGAATGCCTGAAGCGCAAGCCTATCATCTGGTGACAAGTCCCCTCTATCGCGGGGGCAAGAGTGGTTGCGAGAGGGGATTGAGGGGTGTGTTCTTTTGGCCACTGACAATATTGAAAGGTAGATTAACCACCGGGATCAGAAGT
>CAZTKU010000038.1:0-19963 GCA_964614245.1 uncultured Ignavibacteriaceae bacterium | reverse complement strand
TGCGAGAGAAATGGTGTATCGCGAGTGAACACAGAACAATGTCATAGCTCCTGGCCGGGAAGTTAAGGTTTCGGATGTCGTGTTGCTCAACGACAATGTTTGGATAGCGCCCCGTTCGCTCACGCGCGATCTCCAGCATGATCGGGTTACTATCTACGGCCGTGATGTGAACCTTGCGATTCAATTTGCGCGCAAGCTCCGCGAGCCGAATGGGGTGGTCTGCTGAGCCCGTGGCCAGATCGAGGATTCGAATCTCTCGCCCATCATCGCTGCCATCCATGAACGGAAGAATGCTTTTGCGGACGGCTGAGAGCCCGCCGAAAAGCTTGTTGATGACTCGAAGATTCTTCAAATCGTCGCGAAGCATCCGTGGATCGGCATCGGGACGATCCATCATCTCAAGGATGTTTGGATCAAATTGTCGCGGTGGGACAACCATGTTCACGTTGAAACAACCCCCAGAACCTACTGAAGGTTCCATTTCATCCGAAGATCTCGCGGTTGCATTCCTCCACATTCTTTCTATCTTTCCTGCACCAAAAAGCCTCGGCCGTTTGAAGAAAGTACTGCCATGAAGATCCTCAAGCCTCCCCGTCTGCAAAAGGGCGATGTGATCGGCGTGATCTCACCCGCAAGCCCTCCCTCTGCTCAAGAGAAAATCGACAAGGGTGTTCAGTATCTTGAGCGACTTGGCTATCGCGTCAAAGTCGGACGCTCTGTTATGGCGCAGTATGGCTATCTTGCAGGGACTGACGAGCAGCGCGTGGCGGATCTCAACGACATGCTCCGCGATCGAGAAGTCAGGGCTCTCTTTGCTATTCGTGGGGGGTATGGAACTCCTCGGTTACTTCATCTTGTCGACTACCGGGCCGTGCGGCGAAATCCCAAAATCCTTGTTGGGTACAGCGATCTGACCGCCCTTCAACTCGCGCTCTTCAAGAAGACCGGCCTCATAACGTTTTCCGGCCCGATGGTGGGTGTTGAGATGTGGGAGACTATTGATCCGTTCACCGAGGAACACTTCTGGCGAGTCATTACATCCAAAGCTCGCATTGGAGCCCTGGCAAACTCCGAGGAGGAGATCGTCGCCTGTTATAATAGAGGGCGAGTGGCGGGCAGGCTCGTCGGTGGGACGTTCTCTCTCTTGATGTCCCTCGTGGGCACCCCCTATTTCCCTGATCTCAGAAAAGCACTGTTGGTTCTTGAAGATGTCGACGAGGCCCCTCACCGCGTCGACCGTATGTTCACACAACTGTTTCATGCAGGCATTCTCAAGAGTATCTCCGGACTTGTGCTAGGGAAATTTACCGACTGTGTTCCGAGCGATCCCTCCAAGCCGCATTTAACTATCGAGCAGGTTCTGCAGGAAGCCCTCCTCAAACTCTCCTGTCCTGTTCTGACAAACTTCCAGTACGGTCACCTCCCAAAGAAGCTAACGTTGCCCATCGGTCTTCGCGCCCGTCTTGACACTCGGCGTGGAGTGCTGGAGGTCTTGGAGGCCGCGGTCAGTTGATTTCCATCGTGATTCGCGTCAAAGAGACCCTCTTTTTATTGACTATCCTTCAACTTCTCCTTACATTTTGACGCACTTTCAACGTCGAAGTGTAACTGCATCCTGATGAACATTGGTGTCTTTGCCTCGGGGCGAGGGTCGAACTTCCAGGCAATTCTCAACGCGATCCATCAAGGTAATCTCCCGGCACGCGTGACGCTCCTGCTCAGCAATAAATCCGATGCTGGCGCTCTTGAGATTGCTCGCTCCAATGGAATACCAACGACCCATCTCAGCCAAAAGCAATTCCCCGACGAGGAGTCGTTTGCCGCCAAGATGCTCGGCGTGTTGAGGGAGCACGATGTGCATCTCATCGCTCTCGCCGGTTATTTGAAGAAGATCCCAACGACTGTTGTTCGGGCCTATCGCAATAAGATCCTCAACATTCATCCTGCCTTGCTCCCCCTGTTCGGAGGCGCGGGGATGTACGGACACTATGTGCACGAAGCGGTGATCGCATCCGGAATGAAGGTGAGCGGCGCGACGGTACATATTGTTGATGAAGAGTACGATCGCGGGGCAATCGTCATTCAGAAACCAGTGCTGGTCGATGAGCTCGACACTCCGGAAACTCTTGCAGCGAAAGTGCTCATTGTTGAACATGAAATCTATCCAGAGGCCATCAAAGCGTTTGCAGAAAACAGAGTATTCATGAAGGAACGATCTGCTTGGATACGCTAACACAGCTCAAAGCACCTACGTTTGATCATCAGACTCTTAGTCCAACCAGGGAGGAATCCTTGCTCAAGATTCGCCGGGCGCTTCTTAGCGTCTCTGACAAGCGGGGGATTGTCGAGCTGGCGAAAACGCTCCACCAATTCGGTGTTGAGCTCATCTCCACGGGGGGCACGTACCAGACATTGAAAGACGCAGGCGTTGCGGTCAAGTCGGTTTCTGACGTCACCGGGTTTCCAGAAATCCTTGATGGTCGCGTGAAGACCCTCCATCCAAGCATACACGCAGGTATTCTTGCTGCCGCAGATAATCCCCTTCACCTGAAACAACTCCACGAACACCACATCGAGCCGATCGATCTTGTTGTCGTGAACCTCTATCCCTTTGAGCAGACCATCTCGCAGGCAAACGTCACGCTCGAGCAGGCGATTGAGCAGATTGACATCGGCGGTCCCGCGATGGTCCGGGCGGCGGCCAAGAACTACCGCCATACGGTCGTCCTCGTGAACCCCGAGCGCTACCCGTTGCTTCTGGAAGAGATGCTGAAAAATGATGGCGCGGTGAGCCACCAAACGCGATTCGAGCTTGCGCGCGAGGCTTTCCAGCGCACCGCGATGTACGACACCATTATCGCGACATATCTGAGCACCCTCCAGTCGAGCGGCAAGCTGCCGGAGGTTGTGACAATCTCGATGAAGAAGTCGGACATGCTGCGCTACGGTGAGAATCCGCATCAGGCCGGCGCGCTGTACGGCAAGTTCGATGCGTACTTTAAGAAGCTTCACGGCAAGGACCTGTCGTACAACAACATTCTCGACATCAATGCCGCGGCGCTGCTCTGCGCGGAGTTCGAAAAACCCACGGCTACCATCGTGAAGCACAACAATCCATGCGGCGTCGGATCGGGGGAGACCCTGCTCGATGCGTACCGGCTCGCTTTGGCAACGGATCCGAAATCCGCCTTCGGCGGGATTGTTGCTCTCAGCCGCCCGCTGGATATGACGACAGCCGAGGCTATCAGCGATATCTTCACCGAGGTGATTGTTGCTCCGAGCTACCTCAACGGCGTACTGGACTTCCTCATGAAAAAGAGGGACCGGCGGTTGATCCAGCAGATGATTGATGTCCGATCAGCCAAAGAATTTGACATCCGGGGGGTTGTTGCAGGCTTGCTGCTGCAGGAGCAGGATCGACACCGAATTACCCGCGACGACTTGCGGCTCGTCACAAAACGGAAACCGACAGAAGAAGAATTTGAGGCAATGATCTTTGCCTGGCGCGTCGCGAAACATGTCCGGTCGAACGCGATTGTCTACGCCCGAAGGAACCGGACCCTCGGTATTGGGGCGGGACAGATGTCCCGCGTTGACTCAGCGAAGATTGCTGTCATGAAAGCAACAGAGGCCAGTCTTGAGCTGTCCGGTTGTGCTGTCGCCTCCGATGCATTCTTCCCGTTCGCAGACGGGTTGCTTGAGGCTGTAAAGGGCGGCGCGACGGCGGTGATCCAGCCGGGTGGGTCGGTGCGCGATCAAGAGGTGATCAAGGCTGCTGATGAGCACAATGTCGCTATGGCCTTTACCGGTGTTCGGCACTTTAGGCACTGAGAATTTACCATTTTCAATATAGAGTTGAACTGAATGGGCCTCCTCTCTCTATTCTCTGCAGACATCGCTGTCGACCTCGGCACAGCGAACACCGTCATCTGGATGAAGGGCAAGGGGATTGTCCTCAACGAGCCCTCGATCGTTGCATTCGACCGGAACACGAAGAAGATCATTGCGATCGGTCACGAGGCGCGAGAGATGCTGGGGCGAACGCACCGCGATATTCGCACGATCCGGCCTATGAAGGATGGCGTCATTGCGGATTTTGAAATCGCGGAAGGGATGCTCCGGGAGTTCATTAAGAAGACGAGCGTCGGTTGGGTTCCCAGTCGCCGGATCGTTGTTTCGGTTCCCTCGGGCATCACCGAGGTTGAGAAGCGAGCAGTCCGTGACGCTGCAGAGCATGCGGGAGCGAAAGAGGTCCATCTGCTTGCGGAGCCGATGGCCGCTGCGATCGGCGTCGGTCTTGATGTCGATGCGCCCGTCGGAAATATGGTGGTTGATATCGGCGGCGGAACGACGGAAATCGCCGTCATCGCACTCTCCGGCATCGTCACGGAAGAGTCCATTCGCGTCGCGGGTGACGAGAAGAACAATGCCATCATTCAGTTCTTCAAGCGTAATCATAATATCCTCATCGGTGAGCGAACTGCCGAAGCAATCAAGTGTGAGGTGGGGTCGGCGATGCCCTTGAAAGAGGAGATTACAATACAGGTGAAGGGCCGCGATCTCGTCAACGGCGTTCCGAAGACCACCGAAGTCAGCTCGGTCGAAATCCGCGAGGCGCTCAACGAGCCGATTTCGCAAATCGTTGAGGCCGTGAAAATCACCCTCGAACGAACTCCCCCCGAGCTCTCAGCCGACATTCTGGACCGCGGCATCATGCTCACGGGTGGCGGCGCGTTGTTGAAGGGCCTCGACGAGCGAATACGACTGGAAACCAATCTTCCCGTTCACGTGGCAGAAGACCCGCTGACGTGTGTGGTGCGGGGATCGGGAAAGGTCCTTGAAGACCTTCGGCACTACTCAAAGGTCCTGATCAAAAGCAAACGCTATTGAGGGCGGATCACGACGTTGCATGCGCGCCCTCGCGCTCTGCATGCCGCCGAGAGGGCTGAAGGCGGAGGTTGCATGCCCTGCCCCGAGTGTTCAGTCTCCGTATTCGTGATTGCGAGTCGGACACCCACCCGACATGCCGCTCTTCCCTCCGTTAGCTCACAATAGAGATCACAGACTGAAATCATTGCTCAACGATCGCAGCACCCACGCGACTCCACATGTTCAAACGCATCTACAATTTTGTCCTCCTCTTTAAGGAATACGCCGTCCTCTCCCTGCTCCTGATCATGTCCCTCATTCTGATGGCTCTGAACGACAACACACAGATCAGGCACATTCGGGGCGTTGCTACGGTCATGCTTGGACTCGCACAGGAGCAGCTTGCGTTCATTCCCCGCTACTTTGCCCTGCGCGGCGAGAACGATATGCTCCGGAGAATGAATATTGATCTGGCGGACGAGGCAAATCAGCTGCGAGAGGCAAGGCTCGAAAACATCCGGCTGAGGCAGCTTCTTGGCCTCAGAGGCGCTCTTCCGCACAAGCTCATCGCGGCGAAAGTCGTGGGAAAGAACCTGACGCTCCTGCGGAATACTCTCACGCTCGACGTGGGCCGGCTCGATAGCGTCCAGCTGCGCATGCCTGTGGTGGCCGACGGCGGACTTGTCGGAGTCGTGTCACACGTCAGCGACCATTATGCTGTTGTGCGCGTTTTGCTGAACGCGGATTTTCGCGCCAGTGCCAAGGTTCAGCGAAGCCGTGTCGATGGCATTGTCGCCTGGGATGGAAAAGCACTGAAGCTTACCAATGTCGCAAAGACTCTCGACGTGCAGGCGGGCGATGCTGTCATCACGTCAGAGTACAGCAGCACCTATCCACCAAACATCAGAATCGGCATTATCCATGAAGTGACAGAGCAGCAGGGAAGCCTCTTCAAGAGTGTGTTGATTACCCCTGGGGTTGACTTTGTGAAATTGGAAGAAGTTTTTGTTATCCCCTACCTTCCGGCCGGGGAGCGCCTCGAACTCGAGCAGCCATCACCGCAACGAGCAAGACGATAGCGTTCTTCAAGAGATGACTCTATGAAAGTACTGAAGTTTGGCGGTTCATCGGTCGCCGATCCAGATCGCATTCGTGCCGCCGCGCAAATCGTTGCACGCGCAGCAAGGTATGAGCGCGTTGTCGTTGTCGTCTCCGCTTTTCAGGGAATCACGAATCAGTTGCTGCATTGTGCGCGGATCGCTGAAAAAGGAGGCAGCGGCTATCAAGCCTTGTATGGCCAGATTGCACAACGACACCGGGAGACCATCAACGCATTGTTAAAGAAAACGAATCGTGCGAGAACGCTCGCAGATCTCCAAGGACTCTTAGAGGAACTTCACGACGTGCTTCATGGAATCTCGCTGCTTCGTGACTGTCCACTGCGGGCACTGGACTTGACGGCAAGTTTTGGTGAGCGTCTTTCCGCTCTGATCATCGCCGCCTATCTCCGACAATCCCGTTCTGCTTTTCCTGTCGATGCTCGCGAGTTTATCGTCACTGACGATCAGTTTACCCATGCGACCGTGCTCTTCGACGAGACGAACAGGAAGATCCAGTCCTATTTCAGACGACTTCGGAGGGCCGGGAGACATCAAACGATTCCTGTTGTGACCGGCTTTATCGGTGCAACGGCAGACGGACGAACCACAACCATAGGTCGCAATGGATCAGACTATACCGCGGCTATCGTCGCGGCTGCGATGAATGCTTCCGTCATCGAAATCTGGACAGATGTCGATGGCATTCTGAGTGCTGATCCACGTGCGGTCCCTTCGGCGTTTGCACTCCCTCAGATGACGTATGAAGAGGCGATGGAATTGTCCTACTTTGGTGCGAAGGTCCTGCACTCGGCAACCATCGCTCCTGCAGTGGCGAAGAAGATCCCCGTCCGCATCAAGAACACCCTGAATCCCACGGCGCCGGGAACACTCATCTCAGAAAAGTCAGAAAGCTGGGAGGGCGTCGCAAAGGGAATTACGTCCGTCGATGACATCGTTTTGCTGACGCTGCGTGGAATGAGCATGGTGGGCGTTCCTGGGACAGCCGAGCGGTTGTTCCACACGCTTGCCTCCCACCGCGTGAACGTCATTCTCATCTCACAAGCATCTTCCGAGCACACGATCTGCTTTGCCGTCAGCAAACCCGACGTTGCTGCTGCGCGCAAGGCTGTAGCAAAGGAGTTTCATTACGAGCTCCAGAGTGGATTGACTTCCCTTGATGAAAAACTCGATCAAACGATCGTGGCTATTGTCGGCGAAGGAATGAAAGGGACGCCGGGCGTGGCCGGCAAGGTCTTCCAGGCGCTCGGCCGCAACAACGTCAACATTTCAGCTATCGCTCAAGGGGCCTCCGAGCGAAACATTTCCTTCGTCATTAACTCCGACCAGCGAAATCGAGCCCTCAATATCATTCACGGAGCGTTCTTCGAGAAAAGCAAGCGGCTTGCCCTTGTTCTTATCGGCGTTGGCAACATTGGTTCCGCCCTGCTCCGGCAACTTCATCAACAGCGTTCATTTTTGTCATCGAAGGGATTTGATGTGCGCGTCTGTGGCATAGCCGACAGCAAGCGCTATATTCTCTCTTCCGACGGGATTGACCTCGCGGTGTGGCGCAAGGAGCTTGATCGCTCCCCCCACCCTATGCATCCGCGTGAGCTTGCCAGGCAAATTGCCCAGATGGAGTTCGCGAACGCAGTACTGGTTGATTGCACCGCAAGCTCTGAAGTGGTTGCGGCATATCCGGAGTTCGTCAGTGCGAATCTGCATATCGTCACGCCGAACAAGAGAGCAAACGTCTTGCCGTGGAAGCAGTACCAAGCGCTCATGGAATTGATGAAGGGTCGGCAGAAGCACTTCTTGTACGAAGCCAATGTCGGTGCCGGGCTGCCTGTTATTTCCACGCTGAATGATCTGATCGCCAGCGGCGATCAGATCGTAAAAGTTGAAGGAATTCTTTCAGGCACGCTGAGTTATCTCTTCAATCATTTCGATGGTATCAAGCCCTTCAGCGCGTTCGTTCAGGAAGCCCATCAATTGGGATTCACCGAACCGGATCCTCGCGAGGATTTGTCGGGCAACGATGTTGCGCGCAAACTGCTGATTCTTGCACGACAGCTTGGTATGAAACTGGATATGAAGGACATACGAATTGACAATCTTGTGCCTCCATCGTTGCGCACAGGGTCATTTTCGAACGATTTCTTCACCCGATTTGCAGGCTGGGATTCTGCGATGCTACGACGGCTTCAGACTGCCCGATCGCGTGGAGCGGTGCTTCGTTACGTGGGCACTTTGCAGGGACAGGCGGCTTTTGCAGAATTGAAGGAGATCCCGTTGAGTCACCCGTTCGCAGGAACGCGGGGAAGCGATAACATCATCGCGTTCACCACGCATCGCTATGCTCGAACGCCATTGGTGGTGCAGGGCCCGGGCGCTGGAGCAGATGTAACAGCAATGGGAGTGTTTTCTGATATACTGAAGCTCCTTCACTACTTGCCATACTGACGTTGCTCCAATCCCCCTTTTGTTCTTGAGAGAGGGGTGGGGTCGTTGAACACTTCATGAAACCTCGAACAGTCAAAGTCTTTGCTCCTGCATCAATCTCCAATCTCGGCCCCGGCTTTGATGTCCTGGGCATCGCGATCGATAAGCCCGGAGATGAGGTCACCGCTCGGCGACAGAAAGAACCTGGGCTATCCTTCTGCGTGAAAACCTCCCAGCTAGATGTTCCTGCCGACGCGCAGAAAAACGTGGCGGCCCATGTCGCCTCATTGATACTTCAAGAGTGCAAACCCTCCTTTGGCCTGCATATGGTGCTGCACAAGCGGATGCCCATCGGTTCCGGACTGGGCAGCTCAGCGGCAAGCAGCGTTGCCTCGGCGGTTGCAGTGAACGCCCTCCTCCCAAAGCCCATGAGGAAAGTTGATTTGCTTCGCTACGTCCTCGAAGGAGAGCGAATGGCCTCGGGTTCGCCACATGCTGATAATGCCGCCCCCTCACTGCTTGGCGGTGCGCGTCTCATTCGGAGCTATGAACCGCTTGATGTCATTCCGATCCCCGTTGTGAATTCTATCGTGTGGGTCGTTGTCCATCCTCACGTCATTGTTCGAACCGAAGAAGCGCGCAGTATTCTGCCAAAAGCGGTGACCTTACAGACGGCGATCCGTCAGTGGGGAAACATCAGCGGCCTTATTATTGGACTTGCAGCCGGGAATGCCGAATTGGTAGGGAGGTGTGTTGAAGATGCAATCGCAGAGCCGGTTCGAGCAAATCTCATTCCGGCCTTCAACGACGTCAAACAAGCAGCCCTCAGGGCTGGAGCTCTGGGCTGCTCGATCTCGGGATCCGGTCCCTCTTTGTTTGCTGTTGCTGCCTCCGTGCACGCTGCGAGATCAATCGGCGCAGCAATGCGCAGGATGTTTGAGCGCGCAGCAAAGGTCCAGAGTGAAGTGTATGTTTCGCGCGTCAACATGGAGGGCGCGCGCATTCTATGGATGAAAGAAAACTAGAGCTCTGGACGAAAACCCATCACTTGCCGCGAAGGTACCAAGGCACAAAGAGAAGAAGAGAACAATTGAAGTTTCGATGCACCTTGGCGTCTTCGTAACTTCGTGGCGATCCTTTTCCACCAAACCGCAATGAGGTTCCGCTCTATTCTCGGCAATAGCCCGCCGGTCACTTTTCGAGAGGCTCTTTTTCAGGGCATGGCTCCGGATGGAAGTCTGTATATCCCAGAACGCACCCCTCCACTTCCAGAATCTTTTGTTCAACATCTCGAGAACGAATCGCTTCACACCATCGGCACGCAGGTTACTTCGCGGTTCATTGATGAAGTGCCTGAAGCCACTTTGCGGGCGATTGTGCAAGAGGCATGGAATTTTCCCATCCCGCTCGTTAGGCTCGAGGAGGGGCTTTACCTGCTGGAGCTTTTTCACGGACCCACGCTGGCATTTAAGGATGTCGGTGCGCGCTTCATGGCTCATGCCTTGTCGCATTTCCTTGAAAAAGAAAAGGAAGGCATTACCATAGTCGTCGCGACATCCGGCGATACCGGCGGTGCCGTCGCGCACGGATTCTTCAACGCCCCTCACATATCTGTTTTTGTCCTGTACCCTTCCGGCAAGATCAGCAAGCTGCAGGAGCAGCAGATGACGACGCTGGGAGGAAACATTCATGCACTCGAGGTCGAGGGTACTTTTGACGACTGTCAGCGGCTTGTGAAGCAGGCTCTGGCTGACCCGGAGATCCTGCAAGCGCGGAGTCTAACGACGGCTAACTCCATTAATATTGGGAGATTGATCCCCCAGATCACATATTACTTCTGGGGGGTCGCTCAGTTGAGGCGTCAGAGAACACCGTCACGGCTCATTTCGGACCAATCATTGCAGCCCGTTGTTGTCGTTCCGAGCGGAAACTTCGGCAATCTCACAGCAGCCGTGTACTCCAAGTGGATGGGAAACCCCATCGCGCGTTTCATTGCGGCAACGAACGCGAACCATGTTGTTCCGGACTATTTTTCGTCGGGCACGTACACACCCTGCCCTTCAGTTCAGACCTATTCAAACGCGATGGACGTCGGTAACCCGAGCAACTTTGCACGACTACAGGCGCTGTATGACTACAACCTCGAGCAAATGAGGCGCGACATATCCGCCGTAAGCGTTTCAGATGAAGAGACGCTGGCTGAAATCCGCAGAACCTATGACCGCACCGGCTATGTGCTTGATCCGCACACTGCCGTCGGCGTTGCAGCAGCACGACAAGTCCATTCATCAACGGTCGATTCACCTCCTGTGATTGCCGTGGCGACTGCCCATCCCGGAAAATTTCCTGACGTCGTTGAAAAAGCGCTTGGCAAACATGTCTCGCTTCCTCCCGCGTTGAAGGAAGCAATGAAACAACCGAAGATGAGCACGCGCATACCACCGGAGTATTCATCATGGAAAGGGATTCTCCTTCAATCAGCCCGCTGAGGCTCGACGCGCTTTCTTGCTTCTCGCTCTAATTCTCAATACTTTTTCCTCACCATTATACGCTTCGTGACAGCATGGAATATTACGTACGCTCAGCGCTTCTTGCGCTCGGCTTGCTGATCTTACAGACGACATTTATTCCGTTCCTTTCGATCGGCGGGTTTCTCCCTGATCTCTTTGTTATCTGGATTGTGTACGTCGCAATTCGGCGCGGACAATTGGAGGCAAGCATCGCGGGATTCGCCGTCGGTCTCCTGCAGGATGCTGTTACGATGCAATTCTTCGGGCTTGGTGCGTTAAGCAAGGCGGTCTGCGGCTTTGTTGGAGGGTACTTCTTCAACGAGAACAACACCGAGCAAACGTTGGGCTCATACCGTTTTCTCTTGATCGTCCTTTTCTCCTCAATGATCCACAACCTCATCTACTATGGGATTTTCCTACAGGGGGTTCAGGACTCTGTCATAGCCACAGCAATCGAGTTAAGCCTTGCGACGAGCGTGTATACCGGTGCTGTCAGTATTCTTCCGCTGTTTGCGTTCGTCCGGAAGTACCGGATCTCACAATCGCTATGATCTACGACGACCAGTTTGGATCCCCACAGCGACGGAAAGCACTGACAGCCGTTGTCCTTGTCGTCTTTGGCATCCTCATACTCCGGCTGTACCAGCTACAGCTCCTGTATCACGGTGAGCTGGACAAGAAGTCCGAAGAAAACAGCGTACGGCCTCTCATCCGAGAGCCTATCCGCGGTTATATGTTCGACCGAAACGGCAAGCTCATCGTCGACGTTGGCCCCTCCTACTCAATCACACTTGCGCCATTCGAATTCGACAAAGCAACTTTCCCCATGCTCTCCTCGTTGCTAAAGATAGACTCGCTGACACTTGAAGAGCGCATTGCGCGCGCACGCACTTACTCTCCGTTTCTTCCGTCGCGCATCAGGCGGGATGTCGATATCAGAACGCTTGCATTGATTGAGGAACACCTGCCGGTGTTGCGGGGCATTTCCTATGAAATTGAATCGAAACGTGTTTACCCGACAGCAGTGCATGCTTCACACCTCTTTGGATACCGGCGAGAGATTTCCGACGCCCAGCTCGCGCAGCTGAGCGAGTACTATCGACAAGGTGATCTTGTCGGTATCGCGGGCCTGGAAGCCCGCTATGAACCTCTCTTGCGTGGCGAAAAGGGGTACGAGTTTGTTTCCGTCAATGCTCG
Organism: uncultured Ignavibacteriaceae bacterium; assembly: GCA_964614245.1. GTDB lineage: Bacteria > Bacteroidota > Ignavibacteria > UBA10030 > UBA10030 > VGWB01. Next base: position 7,845 of record CAZTKU010000038.1, on the reverse strand, counting down.
AGGTCAAATCATTGGAAGCTTCGAGGACGGAAAACGGGACGTCACCCCTCGAGAGGGATCTGATCTCCTTTTGAGCATCGATATCGGCCTGCAGGCGTTCGCCGAATCGCTCATGACCCACAGCAACTACGCCGGCGCGATCGTTGCCATGGATCCGACCAACGGGGGAATTCTCGCTCTGGTCAGCAAACCCGATTTCGATCCGTCGGTTTTGAGCGGCGTGACGCCCGCCGAGCTCTGGTCGCAGCTCCAGAATGATCCAGCGAAGCCGTTATTTAACCGCGCGTCGTTGACACGCTATCCCCCCGGTTCGACATTCAAGATGGTCCTGGCGGCTGCAGCACTGCAGGAGGGGGTCATTGATGAGAACTATCGCATTCGTTGCACCGGTGGATTCCGTTTTGGCGATCGGGTCTTCAAAGATCTCCATGTTCACGGCTCGGTGAATATTGTCGAAGCTATTCAGCGGTCCTGCAACGTGTTCTTTTATCAGTTGATCCTGAAAGTAGGATTTGATAAGTGGACAGAGTATGGCCATCGCTTTGGATTTGGCCAAGCCACGGGTACCGATACCGGTGAGGAGACAGCAGGATTACTCCCTTCTACTGCATATTACGATACGCGGTACGGGAAGGGGAAGTGGACACAGGGATTCCTTATCAGCTTGGCCATCGGGCAGGGTGAGCTTGGCGTGTCACCCTTGCAGATGGTGCGATACGCTGCTGCGCTTGCGAATAGCGGCACACTTGTGCAGCCGCATGCGGTTCAGTTCATTCGTAACAAGAGCACGAACAAAATAGAAGAGGTCCCTCACACTTCCAGTGCTGTTGGTCTTTCCCCCCACGTCATGGCCTTGATCCGCGAGGGAATGCAGCGCGTTGTTCACGCGCCCGGCGGAACTGGCGGTCTCGCCCGGATCCCGGGTGTGATCTCCGCAGGGAAGACTGGCACGGCAGAGAATCCACACGGCGAAGCCCATGCGTGGTATGTTGGGTTCGCGCCGTTTGAGAGCCCCAGGATCGCCGTTGCGGTCATGTTAGAGAATTCGGGTTTTGGCGGTGCAAAGGCAGCGCCCGTGGCGGGGCTTCTCATGGAAAAGTACCTCTATGGCCAGCTACGGCGATACGTCCCCAGGCCGGCGCCTGCGAAGCTGGACACGACGAGAGTCATTACTCAGGCGGTTCGCTGAAATTATGTTCGAGTACTTCAAAGAATATTTCGACTACAAAGGGTTCTTAATTTGCCTGGTGCTTGTCGGGATTGGACTGCTTTCCGTCAATAGCGCAACCTTCGATGTCGGCGCGGCGGCAGCCTTTGACAGGCAGATTATCTGGGCGGGAATTGGCTTCGTCTGCATGCTGGTGGCAGCGTTTTTCCCAATCCGGGCTTTGCAGCGAATCGCTTTTCCAGTGTACATCGCGATGCTTGCCGTTCTGCTTGTTGTCCTTGTGGCCGGGAAGACGATTTCTGGTTCACGCAGCTGGTTCGGCCTCGGTGGATTTGGTGGGCAACCATCGGAGTTCGCTAAGGTCGCGACGATCATTGCCATTGCCGCCTTTCTCGCCAGAACGACGACATCTCTATCGAATGTCAAGCACCTCTTGATAGCAATCGGCTTTGCTGTAGCGCCGATGGTCTTGGTTCTCGCTCAACCTGATTTAGGTACGACGGTCGTGTTTTTCGCCATGCTGCTTCCCGTCATGTATTGGGCGGGCGCCTCAAATTCTGTTCTTGCTGCAATTATTGCACCGATCCTTGCCGCTGCTGGAGCGTTGCTCGGAACGCTGACGTTCCTCGTTACCCTGGTTCTTGCCGGCGCGCTGCTCTACTTCACCCGGCAGAATCGGTTCGCGGCCGCGGTGGCGTTTGCCTTGACGCTGGCCATCGGTCTGTCCGTGCAGGCCGTGTATGAGCGGCTCCCGGCGTATCAGCAGAAACGAATCTCCACCTTTCTGAACCCGGAACTCGATCCCAAGGGTGCCGGATACAATGTGATGCAGTCCAAAGTTGCCATTGGCTCTGGTGGATTTCTTGGCAAGGGATACCGGCAGGGCACTCAGACACAGCTCAATTTTATTCCAGAGCAGTGGACGGACTTTATCTTCTGTGTTTTGGGGGAGGAATTCGGTTTCCTTGGCGCGTCGATTGTTCTGACGTTGTTCGCCGCCTTACTCCTGCACGGAATCAAGGTTGCAAGCCTCTCGAAAAACAAATTCGCCAGCGCGGCAGCCATCGGCATTACCAGCCTTTTCACTATCCACGTCCTGATCAACGTCGGTATGTCCATGGGGCTTCTTCCCGTGATCGGCATTCCCCTCCCGCTCCTCAGCTACGGCGGCTCAGCGCTCATCGCAAACATGGTGATGGTCGGCCTGCTGATGAACTTCTACGCAAACCGCAAAGAGCATTAGGTGCGGACTTCCAAAGTTTCAAAAACTCCAGACGTGTGAGTTTGAGATGTTGAAGTCTTCGAGACTTCGGGAGTTTTCCCCCGAACTTCATTGAAACTCACCACTCTTTTTCTTATTCTGAAACATTCCGCGAGCACATGAGCGTTCAACCGTGACCTTCTCCTCACTTCTGCTTCTCTTCTTTGGTGGCATTGTTGCCGGAACGATGGGCGCCATGCTCGGCCTTGGTGGTGGTGTGTTTCTCGTTCCGTTCCTCGCGCTCGTTTTCGGCCTCCCGATGCATCAAGCCATCGCCACCAGTATCCTTGCGGTCATCGCAACCTCAAGCGCAGGCGCTGCGATGAATGTCGAGCGCCACATCGTCAACCTTCGATTGGGCATGGTGCTGGAAATCGCTACGGTCATTGGCGCAATCTTTGGCGGTGTGTCGGCCAACTTACTGAGCGGACCGGTTCTCGCAAAAATCTTTGCCGCGCTGTTGTTATCTGTGTCGTGCATGATGATTTGGAGAGCGCGACACCGCGGCCCCGACGGCACAACCTTTCAGAACGGCGCGTTCCCGGGTAGCTACAAGGACGAAGCAACCGGCACGGTTGTGACCTATACCGTCAAACGTGTGCCGTTTGCGATGCTTGTCTCGCTGGTCGCCGGGAATATCTCCGGCCTCTTGGGAGTTGGCGGCGGAATCTTCAAAGTGCCAGCAATGCATATGATTTCCGGAGTCCCCATCAAGGCCGCAACAGCGACGAGCAACTTCATGATCGGCGTTACGGCAGCTGCAAGCGCGTTCATTTACTTTGCCCATGGACATATGAATCCCCTGATCGCTGCCCCCGCTGCGCTTGGTGTCTTGAGCGGATCATTTCTCGGCGTGAGCATTAGCCGTCGAATCAGGGGCGACGCTCTCACCTGGGTCTTCGCAACTGTGCTGCTCTTAATTTCTCTTAGAATGTTCTGGCGTTAGCAAAGGGGACTATGGGAGATTTCCAACAACATTATGTGGAACGATGGATCAGCCGGGCATTGCGGATTGGGGTCTGGAGTAGTGCGGCGCTGATGATCGCCGGTCTTCTTGTCGTTTGGATCTCGGGTTCAACTCCTGCACTGCCGAGCGAAAACCCCTCTCCCGGAGAGCTCTTCTCCCAGTTGTTTTCCTCTTCGGTCAACGGGGTTACGCTGATGTTCTCCGGTTTGGTCCTCCTCATGCTGACACCGTTTCTGCGCGTGTTGACGGCCGCCGCAGGATTCCTGGCAGAGAAGGACGTGAAGTTCGTTGCCGTCTCTTGTGTTGTCTTCTGTATGCTCCTAGGAGAGCTCATCTTCTCGTTACGATAGGTTAGCAATTGAGGGGTGTGGTCGTGAAGAACTGGGGTATTACAGTGATTGAATATTGGGGTGGTCGCGTCGTGAAGTAGGAAACGGGTAGAGGCCTCCTGTAACCCCAGACTCCATGGTGGAGGCGGCTACCTTCAGGTAGTATTGACTCTTAGACGAATTCGTCCACATGAAATTCATACAAAAACTTCATAAGGCCCAACGCAGGAACGGTTCCCTTCTCTGTGTCGGCCTTGACATTGATCCCGCCTTGCTTCCTTCCCACGTCCGGTCCACAAGCAATCCGGTCCTTCAGTTCAACAGGCGTGTCATCGATGCGACCAGCGATCTTGTTTGCGCCTACAAGTTGAACCTCGCATTCTACGAGGCGCTTGGAGAACAAGGATGGCACCTCCTGCGACAGACTCTTGCTCATATCCCGCGCGGCGTTATAACAATCGGTGATGGAAAACGCGGTGACATTGGGAATACCTCTGAGCGATACGCAAAGGCCCTCTACGATGTCCTTGGGTTCGATGCCGCCACCGTGAATCCGTACATGGGACAAGATTCCGTCGCTCCTTTCATACAGAGCGAGAGCCAATGCGCGTTCGTTTTGATCTTGACATCGAACGAGGGGTCGGGCGATTTTCAGCGTATCACGATCGGCGGCAGACCGTTCTATGAGAAGGTTGTCCACGCCGCAGTAAAGTGGAATTCAAAGAAGAACATCGGCCTGGTTGTCGGCGCAACCCATCCCGAAGAACTTCAACCCATCCGAAGGATGGCACCCGAAATGCCGATTCTGATTCCGGGCATCGGCAAGCAGGGGGGCGATCTCGAATCCGCGGTCCGCTACGGATGCAACAAGAGGGGTGAGCTCGCTATCATCAACGCGAGCCGAAGCATCATCTACGCTTCCAACGGAAAAGATTTTGCTTCCGCCGCGAGAAAAGAAGCGACAAAGCTGCGCAACCAGATCCTCGCGTACCAGGAGCAATACTTCGGTTAGCGAGTAGTTGTACCGGGAGGTTCTCGGTACACATCCATCCTCCGCTATTTTCATAAGGGGTAGCTGTCCGCGTATGAGCTATCGCAAGCTCAACATTCATGAGCGTTTTCTTCGCCACATCTGGAGCAATCAATACCTCCGCCGCTTCGGCCTGGTAACCACCGACGGCCAGCCTATGCGCGTCATCGACGTCGGAACGCTGAATACAGACAGCGGACCGGATTTCTGCAACGCCACCATCAAGATCGGTCCGATCACATACTGTGGAGACATCGAGATCCATCGAACCCCGATCGAGTGGTTCCAGCACCTGCACCAGGAAGATCCCCGCTACAACAAGGTTATCCTCCACGTCGTCCTCGAAGGGGCTACCGGAGGGTTTCCCACTACCGCTTTCAGCGGTCGCACGATCCCCGTTCTTGTTCTCGAGCCTTTTCTTTCGGAATCGATTCGCTCCTTATGGCAAAAGACAATTCTTGACGAGCGTGCCCGGTCCGCCGAGACCATCAAGTGTTTTCGGCGCAACAACGATGTGGCCGCGGACCTCCTGAAGGCATGGATACACAAACTCTCTGTTGAACGCCTTGAGCTCAAGCTTCGCCGATTTGATGAGCGCTTGAGAGAGCTCGCCCACATGCATGTTCTAACCCTTCATGAGCATGCTCGCCCGTACAGGGTCGCGCGTGTCCAAGGGAATCCTGACGACATTCCACCACCGAACAGGGAGCTCACACAGAAGGAACTTTCGCGAAGGGATCTCTGGGAACAGCTGCTGTATGAAGGGTTGATGGAGTGCCTTGGTTACAGCAAGAACCAAGAGCCGTTTGTCCGCCTGGCCCGCGCGGCCACGCTGCAACAGTTTCGGCAACATCACCTCGAGCAGGATATTTGCAGGATTCAGGCGCTTCTCTTGGGGGCGGCCGGCCTCTTACCAAAGATTCACTCGCTGAAGCAGAAGGAGTCGCGGGACTTTGTCCGCAGGCTGACGAAAGAATGGAGGGAACTCAAGAAGACTTATCGCACGACGATCTTGCACCCGGCAGATTGGCAGTTCTTTCCGACCCGACCAACCAATTTCCCCACACTCCGCCTCGCTGCGGCGAGCATCCTCATACAGCGATTGCTTGTGGATGATCTCTTCCGCAAGATCATCCAGACTCTCAAATCACCACAGGAGGGAAATCCAAAACTTGGGTCATTGCAGAAGCAGCTCGCTATTGGCCCACTGGAGTTTTGGTCCCACCATTATCACTTTGATGAGCCGACGGCAAAGCCTGTTCATGCCCTGGGGGCTGAACGAATAAACGACATGATTGTTAACGGAGTGATCCCGCTGGCGTTGCTTTACGCTCGAACGTTTAAAGACAAGGCCGTGCGTGAGCAGGCATTGAAACTGTACGACATACTCCCACCATCAATGGAGAATTCCGTTACCCGACTGATGGTCAAACAATTGCTGAAGGATCGCGTGCAGCTGAATTCCGTTGGGGCACAGCAGGGTGCAATTCAGTTGTACAAGTTTTACTGCAGGGAGGAGCGTTGCATGGAGTGTGAGGTGGGAAGAGTGGTGTTTCGCGAATAAAGCTCAGATGTATATTAAGTTTTGAGTTCTGAGTACATAGCCTTCTGACTTCTTCCTCACGTTTTCTGCTGCTTCTTCTTTGCCGCCGGGAAGAGCACATTATTGAGAATGAGTCGATATCCGGGCGAGTTCTTGTGCAATGTCAGGTCGGTCGGTGGATCTCCGACGGCATGCTGATAGTCTTCCGGGTCGTGACCCGCGTACCAAGTGAATGTCCCCCGCCCGAAATTTCCGTGGATGTACTTTACCTCCTCCGTTCCATCCCGCTGAGCAAGGAGCACGACGGTGCGTTTCAAACCACCTTTACGAAACGCTGTTGTCTGTCCCATGAACCCTTTGACGATTGAGACGTGGTTTTGTGTGAGCATGGTGGGAACCGGGTCATACTTTGCCGAGAATTCGAAGAGTGTAAAATAGTCCGTGTTGGGATCGCGGGTTGGCGGTGGATCGCTTGGCGGGATATCGATGTCCGAATATTCGTACCGCATCGGGTTCATATCGAGCTTGAAGTTCTCAAACGCCAACGTTTTGGCGAAATCAAGCTTTTTTTGTGCATCGGGATCGGGTGGGTCGCCGTCAAACATCACATCGCAGATGTCCACATTCTCCGCCGCAAGCGCAATGTCGTAGCTGTCCGTCGCCGAGCACATTGCAAACATGAACCCGCCTCCGCCAATGTAGTCCTTGATGCTGTGGGCGACTGCCTTTTTTTCATCAGAAACCTTTTTGAAGCCTAACCGCCTGGCCTCCTTCTCGTACAAGAGTTGCTGCTCGACATACCATTGGGCATAGCGATAGTTAGCATAGAATTTTCCATACTGTCCCGTGAAATCCTCATGGTGCAGGTGCAGCCAATCGTACTCTGCAAGCTTTCCCGACAGGACTTCTTCATCCCACACTTTTGTGTACGGAACCTCCGCGTACTCAAGGGCAAGCGTGACAGCATCGTCCCACGGTTTGAAATTGGGCGGGACATAGACAGCGATCCGCGGCGCTTTTTCCAGGCGTACAACGTCCATATTGTTGTCGTCGCGCTGGACTTCAGCATAGATCGATGACGCTTCGCCGGCCCCCAGTGCCTCAAAGAATACGCCGCGAACCCTGCACTCCCGCGCGACAACGTCGCTGTAGTCCGTTATGAACGAGCCGCCACGATAGTTCAGAAGCCAATCCACCTCGCCATTGTGTTGAAGGACCCAGAACGCAACGCCGTACGACTTCAGATGGTCTGTCTGCTTCAAATCCATGGGAATGAGGACCTTTGCTTGGGCAATCGCGTCCGAAGAGAACGCGCCAATCAAGAGTATCAGAGAAACTGCAAGTCGTGCTGTAAGCCTCATTGTTGAGCCACCGTGCAGCTATCAAGTCTAGGAGGATGCTGAAAAACAAAAACCATAACCGCCACCAAGACACCCCGCCTGACCGCCGGTCAGGCGGGCGGGAAAGTCACGAAGTCGTTTTTTGGGAATGATCGGTTCTTTTCAAAATCACCAGTTTCGAATTTAGATCCTTCGAGTCTTTGTGAC
>CAZTKU010000037.1:0-20027 GCA_964614245.1 uncultured Ignavibacteriaceae bacterium | reverse complement strand
GTGTGCACCATCCTTGCCAACAACGTAGAGAGAATTCTACATCATCCCGGCTTTCCGCTCGTATTGGGTGGGGATCATTCAGTCGCCATTGGCACAATTGGGGGCGTTGCTTCGTATTGTGAGAAAATGCACAAGAAGCTCGGTGTGCTCTGGGTCGACGCGCACGGAGATTTCAATACCGAGGTCACGACGCCATCCGGCAACATCCATGGAATGCCCCTTGCGGCTGCCATCGGTCTCGGTGCGATCGAGCTGACGTCCCTAGGTGGTGACCATCGAAAAGTCGATCCAAAGAATGTGGTCATGATCGCGACACGCGATCTCGATGAGGGTGAACGGAGAAACATCAGGAAGCAGGGAGTCAATGTCTTCTCCATGGAGGATATTGATAAGTATGGAATGGCAAGAACCATTACACGGGCGCTGAGCAAGTTGCGCCAAGTGGACATGGTGCATGTCAGTCTCGATCTCGACGCCATCGACCCGTCGGTAGCCCCGGGCGTGGGCACGCCCGTCAAGGGGGGCCTGAACTATCGCGAGGCCCATCTGATCATGGAGACCGTGCATGAACACGGCATTATGACCTCAATGGATGTGGTTGAGGTGAATCCGATCCTCGACGATCGCAATCAGTCCGCGGAGTTCGCTGTGGAGCTGATCCAATCCGCATTTGGCAAAAAGATTTTCTGACGATGCAAGTTATCAGGCACATCGCCGAGATGCAGGCTCTTGCTGAGTCGTTGCGCATGCAAGGGAAGCGCATCGGTGTCGTGCCGACCATGGGCTTTCTTCACGAGGGACACGTGAGTCTCATCAAGCTCGCGCGCCAGAAGAACGATGTCGTCATAACGACCCTCTTTGTCAATCCCACTCAATTTGGTCCGGACGAAGACTTCGAGCGCTATCCGCGCAATTTTGAGCGAGACCAAGAGGTCGCCGATCAAGCGGGAACTGATGTGCTCTTCTCTCCCGAGAAGGACGAAATGTATCCGGCTGGACACGCAACGTTCGTGGAAATTGAAGGTGTGTCATCGATCCTCGAAGGAAAATTCCGACCGACCCATTTTCGCGGAGTCACCACTGTTGTTGCTAAGCTGCTGAGCATTACGAAGCCGCATGAGGCGGTTCTTGGAGGGAAGGATGCACAGCAAGCATTCTTGATCAGAAAGATGGTAAAGGACTTGAATGTTGATGTTCAAATCCTTGTGGCGCCAACGGTTCGAGAGCGCGACGGCCTTGCGCTGAGCTCGCGCAACGCCTATCTCAACCAGGACGAACGGTCCCGCGCAACTGCTTTGTATCGATCGCTCCAGCACGCAGAAAAGCGCGTGAGTCAGGGAGAACGCTCGGCAACGAGGCTCCGCAGCGAGATGGCTGAGATTCTTTCCGCCTCTCGACCGACGAAAGTGGACTACGTTGCCTTTGTCAATCCTGAATCGTTCAAAGAAGGTGAGTTGCTTGAGCCGCCGTCCGTGCTGGTCGCATTGGCGGTCTGGTTTGGATCCACTCGTCTTATCGACAACATGCTTGTCCCGATTTCCTGACATCAAGGTTTTCTGAATGACGAACAATCTCAACATCAACGCTGATCGAAAAATCGCAGCGGTCATCATGGCGGCTGGGCAGGGGAAACGGATGAAGGACCCGACGCGTGCAAAGGTGATGTACGAGTTGAACGGTAGACCCATGGTGCACTATGTCGCCGATCTTGCCTATGACCTGGGAGCGTGTCGAGTCATCATTGTCGTCGGATATCAGCACGAGGTGGTGATCAACTATCTCCGCACAACGCATCCTGAAGCGCAATATGTGAACCAGGAGCAGCAGCTTGGAACGGGTCACGCCGTCCTGCAGACCGAAGAATCGCTTTCGGATTTTGAGGGAGACGTCCTTGTCCTGTCGGGAGACGTCCCCTTGCTCACACGACAAACAATGCTGAATCTCCTGGCTCATCATTGTACGACCCATGCTGCGGCTACGATCCTTACCGCGATGATGGAAGACCCGACGGGGTATGGTCGGATCATCCGCAATGCGGACGGCTCGGTCAAACGAATCGTCGAACATCAGGACGCCACGGAGGAAGAGCGGAGAATTCGGGAAATTAATTCGGGGATCTACTTGTTTGAGAAGAAAGCGTTGTTCGATGGTTTGCGGCATATTACCCCTCAAAACGTTCAGAAGGAGTACTATTTGACTGACGTTTTTGAATACTTCTGGACCCGTCGGTGGACAGTCTCAGCTCTTCTTGCGAAGCGGGCTGAGGAGGTCTACGGAATCAACACAGTCGAGCAACTGGAGAAAGCCCGTGCGCTTCTGGAGCCGCGGTTGGACGCGCGGCGAACGTAGCAATCTTGACAATCAGAGTACATTTGAGTATCATTCCTGAGGATTTCCATCCACCAACAGGAGGGAAGAGTGATGAGGATGCTGGTAGGTTGTGTGGTCGTGGCAATGTTGATGAGCACTTCGTTCGTCAGTGCTCAGTTTAAATCGGACGCAGGTTCAAAGCCAAGCGTCACCGAGTCCATCCTTCGCCCAGATGACGGTGGCTTGCTCTTCGGGTGGTTTGACCCAAGCAAGCTCACGATGCATCATAGTTTTTCTCTCTCGTACCAGTCGTTCGGCGGTCAGGGACTTTCGCTTGGCGTGTACACCAACAGCTTGATGTACAAATTCTCCGATGCTCTGGATCTTCAGGCGGATGTGAGCTTGGTGCATTCTCCCTTCAGTTCGTTCGGAAAGCAGTTCCAGCAGGATCTGAGCGGACTGTTCCTCAGCCGCGCTCAATTGACATACAGGCCATCGAAGAATACGTTGTTTCAGATTCAGTACCGCCAACTGCCGCCTCTCTACTGGCTGGGCAGCGGTTACCGTTCATTCAATTTCTTCAACGGAATTGACCGATACGAGGAAGACCAACACTGAATCGTGGTTGTTGACAAATCGTTGTCTTAGCAAACCGAGTAGCGTATGCCTGGGCGAACCAGGCACCTGCTCGGTTTTTTGTTGATGGGCCCATGACCAATCTCGAAACTCATGAACAAGAGACACCCGTTCAACCCCAGCCGGACCTGAGCGGTTCTGCTGCACCTTCCCCCGGACGATCGAACAAGAGATCGAGGGACTGGAAAACCCTTGCCAGCACAGGGACGCTTCTGGCGTTTGGTGTCGTGGTGGTGATTCTGTTGTTCTCCTTTGTCTACCGCAATTTCATCGATCCACCGGTTGAGCCCGAAGTCATCCAGGGAGGCAAACCTCACGTCATTCAGCTCGATGTGCTCAACGGCACGGGAACGGCGAAACTCGGTCAGCGATTCACGGACTACTTGCGCGCTCGAGGGTTTGACGTCGTGGAAATGGGTAATTACAAAGATCCCAACGTCCCACTGACCCGCGTGATCGATCGGGCGGGGAACCTGCAAGCGGCGCAGCAGGTGGCGAAGGCGCTTGGGATCCCTGAAGAGCGCGTCGTGCAGCAAATTGACCGCAACGCGTATCTCGACGTGACGGTTGTTCTCGGAAAAGATTTTCGCTCTCTCAAACCTATGCAATAATCAAGACGGAGGACGGATACTTGACCTCAAGAATGCTCGCAAAGAAGATTGCTCTGTTTGCCTTGTCCAGGAAGGCGTCAGACGTTGTGATGATGGATCTCCGCAAGCTCACTGCTCCGTCGGATTTTTTTGTCGTCTGCTCGGCAGATTCCGACACGCAGGTGAAGGCGATTGCTGACGCCGTTCGGGACGGAACTGAGCGAATTGGTGTTATGCTGTGGCATTCCGAAGGATTCAGGGCCCTCACGTGGGTGCTGCTGGATTATGTCGATGTCGTCGTGCATGTGTTCAAGAAAGAAGCCCGGTCGTTCTACAACCTTGAGCGATTGTGGAGTGATGCCAAGTTCGTTCAGGTGTATGATGAACTTGCGCGTCGGCACAGGGCCAGCGCGTCGCCTCGACAATCAGCCGGGAAGACAACCCGCCGCCGGACGAAGAAGGTCGCACAGTAACGAGTTGATGATCGCATGAAAGGTTATCTCACAGAGAGAGTCTCCGCTGCCCTTCAGGCGCTGAAGTACGACGCCGGTGTGCGAGTCACCTTCGAAAAACCGCGGCTCGAAGCCCATGGGGATATCACGACAAACGTTGCGCTGTTGCTGGCAAAGTCGGTCGGGAAGAATCCGAGGGCGGTTGCGCAGGAGATCGTTTCGGCGATGCACATCGACCCTGAGTCTGTCGCAATGGTTGAGATCGCGGGTCCGGGTTTTATCAATTTCCGGTTCACGGAGCGTTTTTTCACTCAACAACTCCGTACCGTTCTCATGCAAGGATCTGACTTTGGCAAATCAACAGTCGGTGGAGGCAAGAAGACGCAGGTTGAGTTCGTGAGTGCAAACCCCACCGGACCATTGAGCGTCGGGCACGGACGCCAGGCTGCGATTGGCGACACGATCGCGAATTTGCTTGAGTGGACAGGGCACGACGTGACGCGCGAGTACTACTACAATAATGCCGGTCGGCAGATGCGGCTGCTGGCGGAGTCGACATACGCGCGTTATCGGCAGCTTCTCGATCCAGCCTTTCCATTCCCTGAAGACGGCTATCAAGGAGAATACATCAAAGAGATCGCCGAGCGCCTGCGTTCAGAGCGAGGAGATTTGCTGTGCAAGGTCGAACGAGATGAGGCGGTGCGGATCTGTCAGGCTGGCGCCGAGGAAATCCTCTTCGAAGGCATCAAGAACGCCCTGGCTCGTATGGGGGTGATTTTTGATGTTTTCTACAACGAGGATTCGTTGTATACCAGCGGGAAGATCAAGGAGGTTGTGTCGGAGTTTCGTGCCAGAGGTCTGGCGTACGACAAAGATGGGGCTGTGTGGTTGAAGGCAACGGCGTTGGGACTTGAGCAGGACCGCGTGATCGTGAAGAGCACGGGCGAGCCAACGTACAGGCTTCCCGACATCGCCTACCACCGCGAGAAGTTCCGGCGTGGATTTGAGCTCGTCGTCGATATTTTCGGTGCTGATCACATCGCGACGTTCCCCGACGTGATCGCGGGGGTCAAGGCCCTCGGCTATGATGCGGAGAAGGTGAAGGTCGTCATTCACCAGTTCGTTACGCTCATGCGGGATGGCCAGCAGGTGAAAATGTCGAAGCGCGCGGCGAATTTTGTGACCCTCGACGAGCTGATCGAGGAGGTGGGTCCTGATGCAGTCCGGTTCTTCTTCCTGATGCGGTCCGTGTCGAGCCACCTGGAGTTTGACTTGAATCTCGCGAAGGAGCAATCGGAGAAGAATCCCGTGTACTATGTGCAGTATGCTCATGCGCGCATCGCCAGCATCCTCCGATTCGCTGAGGGCGAAGGCCTGTTGCAGGCGAGCTCGAGCGCAGTCTACTCGACGACTGACCTCACCCTTCTCAAGCAGCCGGAGGAGATTGCGCTCATCAAACTCCTGCTCGATCTTCCCGACACGATTGAATCAGCGTGTTTCAGCTACGAGCCGCAACGGCTGACGAACTATCTCCACGACGTTGCCACTGCCTTTCACAGATTTTATCACGAGCACCGGGTCGTGACGCCAGAGCGAGAGCTCTCGGCAGCGCGGCTGGCCCTCAGCCTCGCTTCAAAGATTGTGCTGGCAAATGGCTGCAAAATCCTCGGAATTACGGCTCCTGAGCGAATGTAGCCCCGAGGTAAGAGTCGTCATAGGGCCGTGTTGACTATCGGGGAGAATTTTCTTACCATGCTGGCGAACGAACAACTATCGACTGAGGTCCACCTCAACCTTCCTTTTGTTACCGCACGAGTCGTCCTATCGCTGTTGTCCTGTTTTGATTTTTCAAGAAGTGTAAAACTCTTTATCTGATAACCTTTCGCGACATTTGCGTCTTTTATCTTCGCGCATTGTTTCGTAAATTTTCAGCCTGAAAAGGGGAATATCGTGCGCATCAAAGATGGACCGATACAGGGTGTGATCGTTCGCGACCTTGTCAAGCACGCCGATCAGCGGGGCTGGCTGACGGAATTGTTCCGCTCCGACGAGATCGCTTCGGACCTGCTGCCGGTCATGAGCTATGTTTCATCGACGGAGCCTGGCGTGGTGCGTGGTCCCCATGAGCACCGAGAACAAACTGATGTTTTCTGTTTCATGGGGCCATCCAACTTCCGCATCTACTTATGGGATAATAGAAAAGCATCCGCTACTCACGCCAACAAAATGGTGCTCGAAGCTGGCGAGGATCATCCTCGCTCGATCATAGTACCAGCGGGTGTGGTTCACGCATATAGGAACATCGGTTCGAAGGCCGGATGGTCAATGAACTTCTCGAACCGACTTTATGCAGGGAACATGCGAAAGGGGCCTGTTGACGAAATCCGGCACGAAAATGACCCCCACGGGCCATTTCGGATGGATTGAATCGATCGTTTTGAAGATCTCATACTCTGGGACAGCTCGTTTATGACGTATCTTGTGACAGGCGGCGCTGGATTTATCGGAAGCAATTTTGTGCTCTATGTGCGCCGGAAGTATCCTGATCATCGGATCGTGAATCTCGATAAGCTCACGTACGCCGGCAATCTCGAGAATCTCCGGCAGGTTGAAGCCGACCCTCGTCACGTCTTCCTTCAAGGTGACATTTGTGACTCCGAGTTGGTTGTGCAGCTCCTCGAGCGCTACGGCGTCGATGTCATCATCAATTTTGCGGCTGAGTCGCATGTCGATCGGAGCATCATGGAAGCCGTGGAGTTCACGCGGACCAACGTCGAAGGAACGTGTGCCCTTCTGGAGGCAGCTAAGCGGCATCAGTTGAAAAAGTTTGTTCAAATTTCAACCGATGAAATCTACGGGTCACTCGGGCCCCGGGGAAAGTTCACCGAGTCAACTCCCCTTCATCCGAACAGCCCTTATGCGGCGAGCAAGGCTTCGGGTGACCTGCTGGCGCTCGCGTATCACCACACATTCGGGCTGCCGATTGTCATCACGCGCTGCTCCAACAATTATGGACCTTATCAGTTCCCGGAGAAGCTCATACCGCTCATGATCATCAATGCGATGATCGACAAACCGCTCCCCGTGTATGGAGACGGAGGAAACGTTCGCGACTGGCTTCACGTGGATGACCACTGCGCCGCCATTGATCTAGTCCTCCACCGGGGGAGGGATGGCGAGGTCTACAACGTTGGCGGCAACACGGAGCTGAAGAACATCGACGTCGTGCGGCTCATCATAAGAAATCTGGGCAAGCCTGAGTCGTTGATCAGCTTTGTCAAGGATCGGCCGGGTCATGATCGGCGATACGCGATCGATGCAAGCAAGATCGAACGGGATCTCGGCTGGCGTCCGCGACGCACTTTTGATGAGGGAATTGTGGAGACAATAGAGTGGTATCGAAGAAACGAGACGTGGTGGAAGCGGATCATCAGCGGGGAGTATCAGCAATACTACAAACAAGTGTATGAAAACAGGATGTGAGATGTGGGAAGTGGGAAATGTGCGGTGGCAGAGAGCAAACGGCAGATGGTGGAATGCAGACAGCAGTAAGCAGCCAGCAGACCGCTGAAAGCAAGTAAGGCGTTCATCGACATGACTTCACAACGCTCATCACCAGATTGAAGACCATACTCAGCGTTGTCGGGGCGAGGCCGAATTTCATGAAGGTGGCTCCGTTGCACAAAGCCTTTCAGCCTCACTCTGATTCCTTCCGGCATCTCATCGTGCACACCGGGCAGCACTACGACGAGACGATGTCGAAAGTGTTCTTTCAGGATCTCGAACTGCCGCATCCGGATTTCTATTTGGGGGTCGGTTCCGGTTCGCATGCCCAACAGACTGCGAAAATCATGGTCGAGCTTGAGAAGGTACTCGAGGCGCAGCAGCCGGATCTCGTCATCGTCGTAGGCGATGTGAACTCAACCGTGGCGAGCAGCCTTGTGAGCGTGAAGTTGGGCATTCGGGTGGCGCACATCGAGGCGGGTCTGCGCAGCTTTGACCGGACCATGCCAGAGGAGATCAATCGGCTCCTGACGGATGCAGTGTCGGAGTACTTGTTTGTCACGGAGCCGAGCGGTGTCGCGAATCTGAAACGAGAAGGGATCGACGAGAGAAAGATCTTCCTCGTCGGCAACGTGATGATCGACTCGCTTATCCGGTACCGGGAAAAAGCGAGGAGATTGTCCTTGATTGATCAGTTTCACGTCAGGCCGAGAGCATTCACATTGGTCACGCTACACCGGCCGAGCAATGTGGACTCCCGGGAAGGGCTGGAAAAGATCCTGACGATTTTCGAGAAGCTCTCGACACGAACATCCACGATTTTCCCTGTCCATCCGCGCACGAACAAGATGCTGGAACAATTTGGCCTCAGTCGACGGGCAAAGGCAATCAAGAATCTCCGCCTTACTGAACCGATCGGTTATCTTGAGTTCTTGAACCTGATGGATCAGGCGCAGCTTGTGCTCACCGACTCGGGCGGAATCCAAGAGGAAACCACCTTCCTGGGGATTCCATGTCTTACTTTTCGTGAGAACACAGAACGCCCGATCACGGTCGAGAGAGGGACAAATGCGCTGTGCGGCCTCGATGTTGAGCTGATCGTCCGCAAAAGCTTTGAGGTTTTTGACGGGAAGGGGAAAAAGGGCCGTGTTCCCGATCTGTGGGACGGGCGCACCGCAGAGCGCATCACGAGGATTTTGAAAGAGAAGATCTAAGGAGAACAGTCCACAATGCGTACACGTGTGTCTCTTGTACTCTGGTTCCTTTCGCTGTGGAACCTTTGCCCAGGCCAGGTTACTGAACGGCCCACGCTGCTCGACAAGGCTTTGGACCAACGGGCGCTTCAGAGTGTGATGCAGAAGGAGGAGACGGTTGACAAGATGAAAACGTTTCCGATGGAAGGTGCCATCGACCCAAAGGTCTATGTTGTAGGCCCATCGGACCTTCTGAATGTTGCGGTGTGGGGACCGGTAAGCTTCAGCTATGCGTTGCTGGTGACGCCGGAGGGGACGCTCATCATCCCGACAGTC
Organism: uncultured Ignavibacteriaceae bacterium; assembly: GCA_964614245.1. GTDB lineage: Bacteria > Bacteroidota > Ignavibacteria > UBA10030 > UBA10030 > VGWB01. Next base: position 11,006 of record CAZTKU010000037.1, on the reverse strand, counting down.
GGCGAAATCCACGTTGCCGATCAGAAGCTGGCTGATGTCAAACTGCACGCTTCGGGCCTCGTGAAGAAGCGGTACCCGAGCGGCGAGGTCTCGATCACGCTCCTTAGGCCTCGGGCGTTCATCGTCTCGCTGAAGGGAACCGTCATCAAGCCCGGACAGTACACGGCCACAGCCGTGGATAGAGTCGAAAAAATCCTTGTAGAAGGAGTCGGAGTAGTGTATCCTTCAGCGACCTTTACAATTCCAGCTTACTCACCGGAGGAAGGCCTGGTGAGCCAGATTGAGAAGTTCAAGGCACCGCGAGTGACTCAATCCAAGCAACTCTACGAGGACGCGTCCACGAGAAACATCAAGCTCGTCCGGCGCAATGGCGATACGATCCGCGTTGATATTCCCAAGTACTATGCGACGCGCAACGACCGCTACAATCCGTTTCTCCTGGATGGAGATATCATTTTTGTGCCTCAAAAGATGGTGAAACGCAATATGATTGCCGTCTATGGAGCGGTCAATGCTCCCGGGGAATATGAATTTGCCGAAGGGGACAACCTCCTCGACCTGATCGGCATCGCGGACGGATTGGTGCCGACGGCAGATCCGGAGAACGTCGTCGTTTCGCGACTTGACTCGAACGGTCTGCAAGTAGAAGAACAAACGTTTAGCCTGACGGCGATTGGCGCGGGCAAACGAGCAAACCCGCAGCTCCAACGTGGTGATCGCATACTTGCAAAAGAGAAAAAGTACTTGAGAAAAAGCTATGGCGTTGCCGTCGTTGGCGAGGTCCGTTCCGCAGGAACATACCCGATCTCGGCCGAGGGAACAAAGCTGTCGAAGATCATGAAAGACGCGGGAGGCGTGACGGAGCATGCGCTGCTGTCTGGCTCGTTCATCCTTCGAAAAGATGACCGCTTGAAGGATATTGTCGACCCCCGGCTGGAGGTGCTTCGAAATCTGCGCACGCACCAGCTTAATATGGCCGATAGTACGGTCTTTCTCCTAGATCTCAAGGTGGGTCGCCAACCGGTTGTTGTGGATTTCAAGAAGTTGATCGAAGAAGGTGATACGACAGAGGACGTAATTCTGCGGGACGACGACATCGTCTACATCGCGTCGAATCTCCATTCGGTGCTTGTTCAAGGTCAAGTGGCGAATCCGGGTTACATAGCGTATGTGTCGGGGGCTGATTTCCAATACTATGTCAACAAAGCCGGAGGGTACTCTGAGCTGGCGATCAAGAGCGAGACGAAAGTCATCAAGAAGAGTTCTTTGGAATGGCGCGACCCCGGGACTACCGACATCGAGTCCGGCGATCAGATTTGGGTGCCGAAGGAGCCTCGGAAGGACTTCACTTACTATTTCAGTCTCTTTAGGGATATCTCACAGATTGCCGCAGCCATTGCGACGGCTGGCTACTTTCTCTCACTGATCATCAACCCGGGGAGATAGCGAGCAAGAATAGCTGAGGCGACCATACTTGGAGAGGAAAAGACTATGGGGCAGTCTGATTTGCAGGATCAAGGGGCGAACGGTCAAATGCGATATGTCAACGTGCTTGATTACCTCGTTGTTCTGGCGAAGCACAAGAAATTCATTGCCGGGTTCGTCTTCATCTCGGTGATCGTCGCCCTCGTTCTTCTCTACTGGGTGCTTCCCCGGTGGTACAAATCAACAGCGTCTGTGATGCCGCCAAAGCAGAAGAACCTCGTCAGCATGTTGAACACCGTGGCTCGAGCAACGTCATCGCTGCGCGGGCTTGGCTTTGGCGGTGCTTCGGATGATCTCTCGCAGTTCCAGTCCATTCTCAAGAGCCGACGCTGCACGGAGTCGGTTGTCCGACAGTTCGATCTGGTTAAAGTATACAGGACGGAGAATAATTTGGAGGCAATCAAAGAGCTGGAAGACAATCTAAGCGTTTCACTCGGCAAAGAGGACGTTTCACTGGAAATCAGCGTATACGACACCGATCCGCAGCGTGCCGCTGATATGGCGAACTATTTTGTACAGTTGTTGAATACGATCTATTTGGACTTGGCTCTCACTGAGGCCAAGAGCAACAGAGAATTCTTGGAACAACGATATCAACAGAATCTTCGGGATCTGAAGAACGCCGAGGACAGCCTGGAAGTATTTCAACGCAAATACGGTATTTACTCGTTGCCTGAGGCGATGAGCGGCAAGCTGCTCTCTTCGTTCGTTCCTTTCGAAAAGGTCCCTGAGGTTACGATGAAGTACCTGCAACTATATCGCGACCTTGAGATTCAAAACAAGATCCTTGAGTTTGCTCTCCCGTTGTACGAGCAGGTGAGGATTGAGGAGCAAAGGAACACGCCATCCGTCCTTGTCCTCGACACGGCAATTCCCGCCGACAAACCCTCGAAGCCTCGACGGCTCACAATTACAGCCATCGTGCTCGCAGGCAGCTTCCTGCTTGCCTATATGCTTGCGTTCTTCTTCGAGTTTGTCAAAAGGGCGAAACAACCCCAGAACAAAGAAGACGAGGAGAAGATCAATATTATTCAGAGGGAGCTCAGTCTGCGAGGTCTGCTGCGCTGACGGTGAGTGAAACGAGCACGTCGGAATTCTCAGTAAGCGATGAAGGCAAATTCGATCACATCACGCGAGTCTCTGTCGGAGTTTGAGCTTCCTCTCAAGGAGTGGCTCCTCTATCTATTTCTGTTCGCAAGCCCCTTCTACATGTTTGCGGTCTTTTTCGATCGTGACTGGCCCGCACTGTGGATCGTGATTGCGATGGTGGTGTTGATGGTGTTGGAAGTCATACGCAATGACGGTCGGTTCTGGTTCGATCGATCGTTCATCTACGTGTGGTTGTTGCTGGCCGTCTATGTCGCGTCAACTCTTGTGGTCGTCTTTTCAGATTCATCGATGGGGTTGATGGGACGGAACCCGGTTGATCGAGCGCTCACAACGCTCTTTCGACTTGTCTATGTCGTTTGCGCCTATACGGTCTTCGTGAGCTTTCTTGCTGAAGGAACAGAAAAAACGTTTCAGCGGCTGTTTACCGTGCAGATGATCGTCGGGGGGCTCGTTGCACTCTTCGGGATCCTGCAATACATCAGCACGGTATTCCTTGGATCGAATGCGTTGGTCCACATCGAGCCGACAAGTGAATCGTACCGCCTCTACTCCAGTTACGCTGGACTTGGATCGCAGCGTTTTTACCGTTCCTCGGCCTTTTTCAGCGAGCCATCGGCGTTTGGATTCTTCTTGGTTCCGTTCTTTGTTAAAGCTGTTGTTGCGCGGGCACAAGGTGTGATACTCGGTGGGAAGATTACTCATGTGGTGATTATCGTAGTGTTCATTGTCGCTATCCTTTTCAATCTATCAATGACAGCGATGATGTCTGCGGTGGTCCTCATGATGCTGTATGGTCTGTACTCCCTCCGAGGGTCCAAGCACTTCTGGAAATTCCTGGCTTTGTTCGTTTTGGCCGCCGCAGCCATTGTGACGACGCCGGCGGGACTGCTCGCTCTGCAGCGTCTTGACCGCGTATTCGGATTGCAGGATGTTTCAACGCTCGACAGGCTCTTTCGCGTACTGGTCGGCGTCAAGGTTTTCATCGAGAACCCCTTCATCGGAATTGGTCCTGGTGGATTCGCGTTCTGGTATCCGAAGTCTGGGGGACTTGCCTTCGGTGGTCTGGCCTCTCCTCTGAATGTGTGGGTGACCTTTTTGACAGATGCCGGTCTCCTCGGGCTCATTGCGTTTGTGCTGTTCCTTGTCCATGCGCTTCGCCGAGGTGTCCGGGCGAGGTGGAGGCATCCCCTTGTTGCCGTCTATCTTTGGGGCAACGTCAGCCTCCTCGTTCTCCTGACAACGCTCGATGCTTGGTATTGGGAGACACTGTGGTTTGAAGTCGCCATGCTGATCGGGTTGGCTGGATCGCGATTTATGGAAAGAAGAACAGATGTTCGTAGTCCCGAGGTGGCATGAACTGAAACGGCTTATGAGGACGGCTGTTGGAAAGAGCTAAAAGACTTTTTCGAAATTTCCTGCTTCTGTTCTTTGGAAATGTCGTCGGGCAGGTCCTGTTTCTTCTTGGAGTGATCCAATTGGCGCGAGTCGCCGGACCGGCGGCCTTTGGCATATGGTCATACTCGCAAGCGTGGTTTTTCTATTTGCTCCGGGCTGGCGAATTCGGATTGGAGGTCACGGGCATCCGAGCAATCGCGAGAGATGGGACTCAGCTCAAGCAAAGAGTATCCTGGGTCCTCACGCTCCGTCTCTTGATGGCGACTGCGCTGTTCGGTGCGGTTGCGTTCTTTGCTGCAGCCGGTGTCCTTCCTCGTGGTTCGTCAGGCCTGCTTGTTCTTTTCTCTCTGGGGGTCTTTCCTGCTGCGATTTCCCTGGAGTGGCTCTACGAAGCGGTGCAGAGGACGCGCAATGTCGGGCTGGCTCGAGTTCTCAAAGGGTTGGTGTTCTTCCTCTTCGTCGTTCTTGGTGTCCGAGGATCGGAGGATCTAGAGATATCAGCAATTTACTATGCTCTGAGTCTCTGCATTCCGGCTCTGCTCTTGTTTGTTGTCGCGCGACGGGAGTTTGGTGTTGGGCAGATGGGCATACGATGGGAGAGAGCAAAGGAGCTCTTGAGGGAAGCCTGGCCCATTGCTCTTGCAACACTGTTTTCACAATATTCGCTTTTTTTCAGCACGATTTTCTTGGGGTACGTCGCACCCGCAACCGAACTCGGGTTCTTTACCGCTGCCCACAGGTTGATCATCTTCGTGTGGGCGTACGGTATCGTGGCTTCAAATAGGGTCATCCTTCCGACCTTGTCGAGCTTCTTTGCGGAAGCGGGAGACCGGTACGTTGAGTTCCTGCAGAATGTCACACGAGTTCTCGCGATCATCGCTCTACCGATCGGCGTCATCGGTTCGGTGGTCGCGCGAGATTTCATCAACCTATTGTACGGATCACAGTTCTGGTCTTCCTCAGCGGTGTTTCAAATTCTCGTGTGGGCGCTGGTGATCGCCGTGACGCGCTCGGGTCTTGAGATTGGCCTGATTGCTTCGCACAGACAGAACCAGTACCTGCGCGGCATGGCGTTTGCAGCAGTGCTTCACACGGTGCTTGCTCCGATTGGTTACTCGATCGGTGGAATCGCTGGTCTTGCGACTGCGATGTTGGTCGCAGAGTCGTGTTATGCTATCTATATCGTGCTCGTGTCTCAGTCGGTACGAGTCGCGAGTCTGGCAATCCTTCTATGGAGGGTCGCGGTTGCTGCGGCATTCACATTCATTCTGCTCTTTGTATTCCCGATGCCGCTGCTGGTATCTGTTCTCGCTGGGGTGGTGCTCTATGGAGGGTGCTTGATCCTCTTGGGTGAGTTATCTGCGGCCGATCGCGTGATTCTGCGCCAGCTAGTCGGTCTATGATGCGTATCAATCGAATTCTGACGGATGAGAATCATCATTAATGCACTCAGCGTGTACTCCGGTGGTGGTTTGACTAGCATGATCAATCTGCTGCCTGCGCTGGAGAGGATAGACAAAGAGAATTCATACGTGGTGATCGTGTCGGCCAAGCAAGCTGCAGTTGTCAAAGAGATTCCAGAACGCTTCAAGACACACAAGGTTTCATTCAATCCGAGGAATATCGTCATCCGGCTCCTCTACGAACAGCTGGTGTTGCCGTTCGTGTTGCGGCGACTCCGCTCCGACTGGCTGTATTCTGTGGGGAACTTGACGACGTTGGTTGCTCCCCGGAAGGTATTGTTGCTGGTCGAAAACGCGAACCCATATTCATCGTTGGATGTTGCCTGGAGCACCAAGGAGCAGCTGAGGAACTGGACTCTCAGGGTTTTGGGAACGCTTTCGGCAAGAAGGGCGACAGTAGTTCGGTTCTTGACGCAGAGATCGCGGGACATCATCTGCGGCCTGATAAATATTCCGATCAGCAAGACAACGGTTATTCCACACGGCGTGACGCTGAGAAGCGAGCGGGGGGAACAAGCTATCGATCATCCGAGTTTGCCAGAGAGATATATCCTGACTGTTTCGAACATCGGACCGCACAAGAATGTCCAGACGCTCGTCGACGCGTTCGAGAAGCTTGTCAACACATTTGGTTACTCAGGATCGCTGGTCGTTGCAGGAGCAAAAGTGTATCCGAGGTACTATGAATCTCTGAAATCAAAAATCAAGCGATCGCGGCTTGACTCGAGGGTTGTCTTTCTTGACTGGGTGGATCCCGAAGCTCTCGCCGAGCTTTACAGACGCGCAGAGCTTTTTGTGTTTCCCTCAGCTGAGGAGACCTTTGGAATTCCCGTCGTTGAAGCAATGGGTTACGGAGTGCCCGTCGTCGTTCCAGCTGGTAATCAGAAAGGCTCACGCTATTTCATCCCGTATGAAGAACTCACTGGCTCCGCGGCAGAGTACTTCAGTGCTTTCGATTGCAGCAGTCTCTGTGAACAGATGCACGCTGTCCTCACAGATGGGCACAGGCGAGAGCAGATGGTCAAGAAGGGGAAAGAGATGGCAAGGCGGTACCGTTGGGATGACACTGCTTCTGCGCTGGTAGGGGTCTTTCGAGGAGTCAGCACACGGGTGTCGGCGTGATGTCGAAAGTGTACCTGGATGCATTGAAAGTGACAGACACCGAGCTTGCTCGCCAGTTTGATGACGCGGCGTTGCAGATCGGCTTGACCGAACGGGCAAAATCCCTTAAGACCGTCTTCATCAAACCGAACCTGACCTACCCCGTTTACAAGAAAGGCGTAACAACTCGCGTGGAGTTCATTCACGAACTGGTCAGGACTCTTCTACGGGCGAACCGAAATCTTAAGATCTTCATCGGCGAAGGTGAAGGGGGCTATAATAGCTTCTCAATGTCTGACGCCATGCACAAAATGGGTTTTACGAACATAGCACGCGAGCATCCCCAGGTGGAGATAGTCAATTTGTCGAAAGTGCCGGCGAGGACGGTCGAATTGACGACCCTTAAAGGACCGTACAGGATTGATCTTCCAGAAATCTTTTTCACGGACGTTGACTGTTCGATCAGCTGCCCTCTACCCAAGATCCATTGTATGACGACGCTGACGCTCTCGTTCAAGAATCTGTGGGGCTGTTTGCCGGATGCGATGCGGTTAAAGAACCACTATATGTTCCCGCACATCATCTCAAACATCTGGAAGTTGCTGAAATTCGACTATGCATTCCTGGACGGCAAGTATGGTCTCAATTCAAACGGTCCGATGGAAGGGGAGGTCGTGGAAGTCAATTGGTTCGTTGCGTCGAATTCACTCGGCGCGTTCGACCTCACGGTCACCGATCTTATGGGGTACGATTGGAGGAAGATCTCGCACCTTCGAATTGCGGGTCTCTACGGTTCGATCCCAGCGCACTCAGACATTGAGATAATTGGAAACATTGATCCTTTGCGCAGAAAATTCTTCTTGAAACGACAGGTTTGGAACTATCCAGCACTGGCGGCTTTTGGCTCAAAGCGTCTGACGCAGTTCTTCTACTTTTCGAAGTACGCTGATTTCCTGCACGACGTGATGTACACATTTAGAAGAAGACCCATTCCGCCCAGTGCCGATTGAGATGCCTGGACAAATACAAAATGGATGTGCGAGCTACTGAAGTGTTGGGATGAGTGAACAACTGTCGACACCGGACTTAGAACGCGAAGAGCAATTCTGGGACAAAGTCGGTACAAAATGGCTGCAGGAGACGGTCGCAGAAGAGCTCCGGGTCAGCGATACAGGGAAGTTTCTCTCGGGGTCTTCCGTTGCGTTCGAATATCTCCTCCAACAGCTAGGGGATCCGCGCGGGCTCAGGATTCTTGATTATGGCTGCGGTTCGGGGTGGCTTTCAACCTATCTTGCCCAACGTGGCGCGCTCGTGGAGGGGTTTGATATCTCGGCGAAACTTGTTGAGCTAGGACTGAGGCGGGCGCACATCAATGGCGTGGGCGAGAAGGTTCACTTGCGAAAAATGATCGCTGAACAGCTTGAGTATCCCAACGGCATGTTCGACCGAGCGGTTGGCATCTCGATCCTTCATCACGTGAGCTTGAGCGAAGCGGGGAGGGAGCTCTTCCGGGTGTTGAAGCCGGGCGGAAAAGCATTGTTCATTGAGCCACTCGGAGAAAGCAATGTGCTCAATGCCATCCGCAACTATGTCTGCCGCGTTCATCACGGACAGATCCGTGCTGTTGATGCTGAGCACCCGCTGACCTACAGTGACATTAAGACAATCGGCTCAATGTTCAGCAACATCGAGATCAAAGAATTCCAGTTGATAGAGATGATAGCGCGGGTCGCCGGAGACAGGATCACGAGGGCGCTCGGTTTACACAAATTGGATGCTGCATTGCTAAGGGCCTTTCCATCTCTGAAGAAGTTTTGTCGGCTCGTTGTGATCACGTACATCAAATGAAATCCCTATGAAGCAGGTTATTGAACAACTGAGGACCGGACGTGTGCGGGTCGTCGAGAATCCGGCCCCTCGGTGTGGCGCAGATGAAGTGCTGGTCAAAAACCGTGTGTCCCTTATTAGTCCCGGTACCGAAAAGCTCCTTATCGAGATGGGAAGAAAGAGCCTTGCAGGGAAGGCGATTGCGCGCCCCGACTTGGTGTCCCTTGCGTATCAAAAGGCAAAACGGGAGGGGTTCCTGCGTGTATTTCGTGAAGCAGTTTCGAGGTTGGATGAACCGCTTCCGCTTGGGTACAGTTCCGCTGGTGATGTGATCGCTGTGGGGTCGAAGGTGCGCGGCTTTTCCGTGGGTGATTCTGTTGCGTGCGCGGGACACAGCTACGCCAGCCACGCGGAAATCGTTGCGATCCCGCAGGAACTGTGTTTGAAGCTGCCGGGAGTCAAGGATGTTCGTCCGATCTCATACGAGGAGGCAGCGTTTGTCATGCTGGGAGGGATCGCCCTGCATGGCTTTCGATGCACCGATGTAACGTTTGGAGAACGCGTTGCGGTTGTTGGGTTGGGATTGCTTGGATTATTGTCAGTCCAGCTCGCCAAATCGTACGGATGCCAGGTGTTTGGGATCGATATTGATCGGCAGAAGGTGCAGCTTGCCAAGCGGCTTGGATGCGACCATGCGTTGGTCCTTGGCAAAGATGATGTAGAATCTGCACTCCTCGATCTCACCAGCGGGCACGGTGTTGATGCCATCATCCTGACCGCAGCGACGAAAGACAACAGCCCGATCCTCCTCGCGGAACGAATTGCGCGACAGCGTGCCAAAATTGTGCTCGAAGGGGTGTCGGATCTCTCCTTGACGCGAAAGGCTTTCTGGGAAAAGGAACTTCGATTCACAGTATCGAAAGCCGCAGGTCCATCTGGAAGGCACACCTCATCTCACTCGATGCTGCCAATCGAACTCGTCCGATGGACTGAGAAAAGCAATCTTGAGGAGTTTATCCGGCTTGTCGCAAACGGATCTGTGCGAGTATGCGATCTCGTTACCCACCGGTTTGCAATTGATGACGCCGCCGCAGCGTACGAGATGATACTCAAGGGTCGCGAGCGCTACATCGGTGTGCTGATCACATATCCCGAGAAGGCATCTGATGACAAGTCGATTCAACTTGCTGGTGAGACGGCATCCAAGTCGGAGGTGCTGACGGATCAACCCCCCCGGGTAAATCTTGGAGTCATTGGTGCCGGGATGTTTACGAAAAACATCCTTCTTCCTGCGGCGAAGAAAGTGGAAGGGATACGGCTCGTTGGGATCGCTGCAAGCGGGGGCGTAAGCTCACGCCACGTCGGCGACAAATTTGACTTTGAGTATGTGACGTCGGATTACCGCGCGCTTCTGGAAGACCGAAGAATCGGAAGTGTGCTGATTGCGACGAGGCACAATCTCCATGCTCAGTTTGTTGAAGAGGCGTTGAAAGCCGGCAAGCACGTTTTTGTTGAAAAGCCTCTCTGCATAACACACCAGGAGCTGTCACACCTTGAGCGAACTTACAGAGCGTCAGGCTTGGGGCTGATGTTCATGGTAGGATTCAACCGCCGGTACTCACCGTTGAGCAAGAAACTCAAGGAGGCTCTCGAGACCAAAACCTCACCGCTCGTTGCACACTACCGGGTCAATGCCGGCTTTATTCCAGCGGACCATTGGACGCAGGATTCACAGATCGGTGGTGGAAGGATCATCGGAGAAGTATGTCATGTTATTGACTACCTCCAGTTCCTCACGGGTTCGGATCCCGTGAGAGTGTTCGCAACGTCAATCGGAGGTGCAACCGGTCGGTTTTTGCAGGATGACAATGTTCACCTGTCGATTCAATTCGCCGACGGATCGCTCAGCTCGATTACGTACACAGCGGAGGGCACGAAGACGTTCTCGCGGGAACGGCTTGAAGTGTTCTACGGAGAATCGGTCGCGGTGCTGGACGACTTTCGTTCGTTGGAAATCATCACAGGCTCAAGGAAAAAGAAAAGGCGATTGTGGAATCAGGACATGGGGTACAGGAACGAGTTGGCTGAATTCATCAATGGTTCTCCAGAAGACTCCGCCGAACGGTTTCGCCAGGCCGTGCTGACGACGCGCGCGACGTTTGCGGCAGTCGAATCGTTACGGACGGGCAAGCCGGTGACTCTTGGAAGAAGAGGGAACGGGGAATGAAGATTTTGTTGCTGAGTGCGTACTTTCCGCCGGAAATTGGATCCGCCTCCCATCTCTTCTATGAGCTCGGTAGGGAATTCGTCCGAAGAGGCCATCGGGTGACGGTCTTGACGGGTTACCCCACATACAACGTCGATGTCCAGAAACTCCCGCCTCAATATAAGTCGGGCTGGTGGATGAGGGAGAGCGTGGAAGGGATGCACGTTGTGAGGATTCGCACGATCGGAATGCCCCGACAGATCCCCGTTCTGCGCGGTGTTGGTCAAATCACTCTCTCGATGGCTCTTTCCTTCTCAGGTCTCTTTCTTGATCGGGAGCGGGCTGATGTCATTGTTGTGTATTCGCCACCGCTGTTTCTTGGGTTGGCTGCCCTGCTTCTTCGTCCGTTTAAGGGAGCG
>CAZTKU010000036.1:0-20100 GCA_964614245.1 uncultured Ignavibacteriaceae bacterium | reverse complement strand
GTACAAGAAGTATACACCGATGCTCCCACTGAGTCAGTTCACGGAGGGCGGATTCTATGATCTCTTGCAGCGGCGCGTGACAAAGAGCCCGAGGCCCCATGCGCTTCGTATGTTGTCGTCCATTTACAATGTCATCATCGGCGCTCTGAGCGTCTTCGTTTTCTGGCGCATTCTCCTTCGTCTCACACGATCTCTTCCGACGAGCTTTCTCGTCTCTCTCATCTATGCATTTGGGACGTTGGTGTGGCCCTATGCCGGCACATTCTTCAGCGAACCGCTTGCGACGCTCCTGGTTCTTGTCTCATTCTATTATGTTCTGAAGTGTGAAAACGAAGTCCCTGACGCTAAGGATCTGCGATCGTACAAGACGATCCTTTTGAGCGGAATCTGGCTCGGGCTTGCGATCACGGCACATATCACTGCAGCGATGTTCGCTCCGTTCTTTGTCGTCTACTTCCTCTGGCGGCCGAGCGCGGAGCAGGCGAGCGTGTGGAAAAGGCTTGAGCAGGCAAGCGTCTTCTCGTTCGGAGTGTTCATTCTGTTGTTCCTGCTGGGCTGGTACAACTACGCGCGCTTCGGCAACTTCTTCGAGACGGGACGAACGGTCAGTCCGACGTCGGCGATGTTGTTCGGCTACGGCACCTTCATTTCTCCGTTTCGAGGTTTGTTCGGTTTGTTCTTTGGAGCAGGGAAGGGATTGATATTCTTCACGCCGATCGCCGTTGTCGGAGGCATCATGTGGAGGAATTTCCACGACGAACATCGCAAACTCTTCTGGATCGTTGTGGCGGCTGTTGCGTTCCGCCTTCTTTTCGTCGCCTCGCGCAGCGACTGGCATGCGGGGTTCTGCATCGGGCCGAGATATCTCCTGATGATCATTCCCTTTTTCCTGATCCCGCTGGCATTGTGGCTCAAGAGCCAGGAGGAAACGCGATTCACGAGGTCCTTCGGAATCGTGACACTTGGAGCATTCCTCTGCTCGATCGAACAGCTCTATTTCGGCCTGGGGGAACTGTTCTCCCACCTTCAGATTCTCAAGTTCGCGGAGCGGTGGAAAGGCATTGACGTTTTCGAAGACGACCTGCTCTACCTCAACTGGTCCTACTCGCCCATCTTGATATTGAAAAACGCTCGAGTGTCGCCATTCCTCCTACGCTGGACGGGTCTATCTGTGATTGAGCTCCTCGCGGTCGGATCCATCATTTTGCTCGTGATGTTCATTCTGCTCTTCTTGCTCATCCGGGGGATGCCAAGGGGTAGGATCCCGGGTGGGGTCACTCAACAGGTAGTTTTGAACTAGGAAAAGATTACCTACCCAGGTAAATTTTTCCCCCTTTCGCGGTGTGAAAGTGGTCACTTACCGGTTTTCCGACTTGATTTTGAAGCCAGGCCTGCTATATTACAGCGGCACAGATATTGAGTAATTTGGACCAGTTACGCAGCTAACCCACGGTTCTCGATTCTATATCAATTAAGGAGGTTTTTTTATGGGTCAACAGCAACTTTTGCTCATCATCCTTGGCGTTATCATCGTAGGTATCGCCATCGCAGTCGGCTTGAGCCTGTTCAGCGCCCAAAGCGTCCAGTCCAACCGTGACGCCATCATCAACGACCTGAACAACCTTGCCGCGCAAGCTTACCAATTCCGCATTCGTCCGACGTCCATGGGCGGTGGTCAAGGTGATTACACGACCTTCACCATTCCCATAAAGATGCGCACGAACGAGAACGGAACATACGTTGCGAGCCCGAGTAGCAACTCGATCGACATTACCGCAACGTCTGGTCAGAATTCGTCCAACTACATCACGGTGACGATTGACACCGATGGTAGGCTGACCAACTGGTCATACTACGGCGATTTCCAGTAAGACGCAGTCGCCAATTCATATTCTGTAGACACAGACATCCCGCCTCGGCGGGATGTCTTGTTTTATGCCGTTCTGACGGTAATACGCCTCCGGCCTCCGCTCCTGACCCCGTCGCAGGGCACATGTCAGACGCTGCTTGACAGAGTCTGGCAAATGTTGTATTATTTTAGTGAGTTTCTGTTATCGACCTCTGAAATACCCAGTATTCAAGTCTTTAGGGGGAAGCCATGGCTGATTTCAAGATTGAAGGCATAACGGTCGGCGGCAAGCCCGTCTCGGGCATGATCGGTGCCGACAGCTTCAAAGACGCGAAGCAAAAAGCTGCACAGATGGCAGCGGAGAAGAAGTTCAAGCTGACCGGGGTGTACGAGCGCGTCTCGTGGCTCTATCGTGTGCAGAAAGGGACGGAGAAGCCGATCGATGGCGAGCAGAAGTCGTACACAAAGGGTGAGGTGAAACAAGCCCTCGAGAAGATGGGCTACCGCGTCATTTACGTGCGCAAGAGACTCTTTGGGAACAAGCAAAAGGCGGCGCCGGCGGTTGAGGTCATTACGTTTGTGCGGATGAGTGCGGACCTTATGCGTCAGAAGCTCCCCTTTAACGAGATCCTTATGTTGCTGATGAACGATATTGGGAACCCCGCTCTCCGCGATGCCGTGAAGGAAATCAACAGCGAATTGAAACAGGGGAAGGACAGTGAAAAGGTCTTCTTGAAACAAGCGCCGGTGTTCGGGAAATTCACGGCCAACATGCTGGGCCTTGCATCGAAGAGCGGCAACATGACAGAGATCTACGAGAGCACGGCGAAATTCCTTGAGCGCAACGCCGAGTTTAAGAGAAACCTGAAGAGCGCTCTGATCATGCCTCTCGTCACGCTCTTCATCCTGTTCCTCGCTGTCTTATTCTACGTCGCCTACATTTTCCCCGCAACGGCCGAGATGTTCGAGAAGTTCAAGATCGAGCTTCCTCCGATGACGAAAGCTACGCTGTCGTTCAGCCGGTGGCTCATGGCGAACATCATTCCTCTGTTGATCGCGATCGTGGTGCCGGTCGTCTTCGTCATGCGATTCCTCACGACCGAGCGTGGAAGATTCCTCCTGGATAAGTCGATCATGAAAGTGCCCGTCGTCGGTCCGTTGCTTCACAAGACGGCCATCGAGATCTATTGCCGTGTCTTCTATGCTCTGTACAGCGGGTCCGGAGAAAACATTGACGTCATCCGTATGGCGGCTGAGGCCTGTGGCAACAAGTATATGGAGCATCAGATCAAGACCATCGCCATACCGATGATGCTTGAGAAAGGCAAGGGCTTGACCGAAGCATTCCAGGCCACCGGCGTGTTCACGCAGACGGCGATCTCCCGGTTCAATTCGGGAGCAGAAACAGGAACGGTGAAGAACACAGCGATTCAGCTTGCGGAATACTACGAGAAGGAGACCACGTATAAGCTGAAGAATGCCATCGAGGTCATCCAGCTCGCGGTCTCAATGGTCATCATGCTCGTGCTGACGGCGTTGACGCTTGTTTCTTCCGAGACGGCAACCATACGCCCGAAAGCTCCCGGGACATTGATTCACTACTTGATGTACTACTTCGGTATCAACTGACGCTTGACCGATGGCGAACTTCTTTCTGATAACGTTCTCCTCATTTCAGTCTGAGGGATAAGGCCTATGCCGGAAATAGACATAACTGATAAAATCGGCTATACGCTGCTGAAAAAAGGTATCATTGATTTCGAGACCCTCGAAAAGTCCTTGAAAATGAAGGACTCCGAGGAGAACAAGAAGAACCGCAAAAACCTCGGGCAGATCCTTGTCTCGGAGTTCGGCGCGGATCATGACGCCGTTTTCCGCGAAGTGGCGAACCTCTATGCGTTTAGGGAAATCTACCTGTCCGACGAGAAGATCGATGATGCACGCACCGCCTTCATCAAGAAGCTCGTTGACGGTCTCCCAGAGCAACAGCGGGATATGATGGTCCAGTCGAAGATGCTTCCGTTCAAGTATGACGAGCGACAGGCGGATAAGCTGACCATCATCGCTGCCGATCCGACCGATCGCAACCTCCCCATTGTCGCCCGCAGCTTCAACGTTAAGAAGTATGAGATCTGTTATGTGCGGCTGAAGGATCTTCAGCTACTGATGGAAAAGGTAGCACCCGCACAGAATGAGTTCTTGAAGCTCCTGCAGCAGGACGAAGCCATCAGTGTCGACGACGGATCGTCATCTGACGAAGCTGTTGATGAGCAGGCCCTCGAAGCTGAGATCAACAAGAGCGCGCTCGTCAACCTTTTTGAGGGATGCATCGTTGAGGCTGTTCGCCGAGGAGTGAGCGACATCCACGTTCTGCCGTCGGAAGGCAACAAAACGTACTTCATGTTCCGGGTCGATGGCAACCTCCAGGTGTGGCACTGTCAGGAGAGCACGATGCCTGAGGCCATCATGGCTGTCGTTAAGGAACGAACGAAGAACGTCGACAGCTTCGAGCGAGAGATGTCACAAGACGGGTTCATCCAGCGGGTCATCGACGGTCACCAGCTCCGCTTCCGTGTTTCGATCATGCCGATTGTCACGACCGAATTCAAAAACAAGTTCGAAAGTTGTGTCATCCGTGTTTTGGACGACCGCAAAGTCATTACGGATCTTGAGAAGCTTGGCCTCCAAGGGCCTGCGCGTGGATTCTTTTACAAAGCAATCGCGAAGCCTCAGGGAATCATTATTCTTACGGGTCCGACGGGTTCCGGGAAATCTACAACTCTGATCGCCGCGCTCTACCAAGTGATCGATCCGACGGTCAACGTCCTCACGATTGAGGAACCTGTCGAGTATATCATCAAAGGAGCCCGTCAGCTCAAGATCGGACCAAAAATGGGCTTCGAGCAGGCGATTCGGGGTATTCTCCGTCACGATCCTGACATCGTGCTCGTCGGCGAGATGCGTGACAAGATAACCGCTGAGACTGCCATCAAGCTCGCGAACACGGGTCACCTTGTGTTCTCGACCCTTCACACGAACGATGCGCCCAGTGCCGTTGCCCGTTTGTACAAGATGGGCATCGAGCCGTTCCTCATCGCGTACGCAATCAACATCGTCGTCGCCCAGCGCCTCGTTCGAACACTTTGCAAGCTATGCAAACAACCGCTGGACGATCACGAGAAGAATGATCTTCTCAAGTTTGGCTTCTCTGAAGATGAGGTGAAAAGTCATACTTTCTACAAAGCCAATGGATGCGACAAGTGCAACGGAGGTTACAAAGGCCGTGCTGCTATCCACGAGGCCCTGTATTTTACGAAGGAGATCAGGACGATCATCCTGAACGCAGGCGAAA
Source organism: uncultured Ignavibacteriaceae bacterium (assembly GCA_964614245.1). Lineage (GTDB taxonomy): Bacteria > Bacteroidota > Ignavibacteria > UBA10030 > UBA10030 > VGWB01. The sequence goes on along the minus strand of CAZTKU010000036.1, from coordinate 14,899 downwards.
AGGTCGATGAGAATGCAATACGTGAGCAAGCGGCGAAGGACGGAATGTGGACCCTCCGGCGGTCTGGTATGGAGCGAATGTTGGAGGGGACGACGACACTGGAAGAAATCGTCGCCACAACGACCGAGGAGGAATGACAGCCCAGGCAAACGCGTGTATGTGTGACTGCTGAACCTGATGTACATCTCGTGGCCCAGCAAAGGCACTCAATCATCTGAGTGCCTTTTTTGTTTGCCGGCACAACAGCGTGATCATTCTGATGCGATGGACCGCCGTCGAGCCAGCGCAAAGCAGTCGGAATGAGCCACTTTCGCTTGGCGGAATACTGAAGAAGGTGGTCGAGTTGCGGATTTCGGAATTCCACTTGGTCAGCGCCCGCGACGTGAACCTGCCGGACGGAATCTCCCGGTTGCCGTGTGTCACAACATACTGATCTGCAAAGAGTTAAATATGCATGCTGCTCTCGATGAGCTTGTTGTCCCGGTGATTCGGCGGAGACAGTCCGCTATAATACCCTAAGCCCTGCAGAAACGCCAAAAACAATGGAAGGAAGACCGGGGTGCTTTCGACTGCCCTAAGATCGCTGTACCATAGGGAAATCTGGAAACCTTTAAATTCTTTCTTTAAGGGACTTGCATTTTCGTCGGGAGTTTCTTATTATCTCTGCGACAACTGAACTACCCCAAGTCGCATTCTCAGTGAAGGGGTACGAACGTCCATTCATCAACAGTCTGATGCCCGGATGACAACCCCAGTTCAAAATCCTGCTGCTCAAAAGGCGCCAACTGCTGCTCCTCCAACACCGGCCACGCCAGCACCGTCGATGACTGCCGAGCCGCCGTTTGTGGGCGAAGCGCAAAAACTCCTCAAGCATTTGGCCACCCAGCTTCCCACAACGGTCACCGGCTTGGAACGTCAGATGATGATCGGTGACGTCCTCGCTCGAATGGACGAGACCGACAAACAGCGCTTGCGGGCACTGATGAACTACTTTCTTAACAAAATGTTGACGGTCAGCGCTTCCGATATCGATATGGGAGGATACGGATCTCAGGGAACCATCTGGTTCCGCGTCTACGGATCCAAGAAGCCTGAGAAGACTCTGGGACAGTACTCACCCGACGAAAACAATTTTTTGATCCAAAGCATTCTGGGAGAGCGGCAGCGGACATTCCTGTATGAGAATCGCAACCTCGACTTCTCCCATATGCTCTACCTGGAAAACGGAGAATTCCGACGCTTTCGTGCCGACGCCTATTTCGATCTTGATCAGCTCGCGCTGAACATGCGGGCCATCAGCAATACGGTTCGGGCGTACAAAGGACTGGAACTTCATCAGAACGTGACCCGCCTTCTGAGCTTGGCTGGTACCAAGGAGGGGCTCTGTCTGGTAACAGGCATCACGGGATCCGGCAAGAGCTCGACGCTCGATTCGATCATCGACGCCAACAACCACGCCGTCGATGCGCACATCGTGATCATCGCGTCGCCGATTGAATACGTTCACAAATCGGACCGTTGCATCATCCGCCACCGTGAGATTGGCCGGGACGTGCTCTCGTTCAAGGACGGGGCGATCCAGGCTCTGCGGCAGGACCCCGACATCATTATGATCGGCGAGTTGCGCGACCCGGAAACCATTATGACGGCGCTGGAGATCACAGACTCCGGGCACAAGGTGTTTTCCACGTTGCACACTGCATCCGCAGTTGAAAGTATTGATCGTATCATCGGTGAGACTCCGCCGGTTGAGCAGGAGCGTGTCCGTAACCGTCTCGCCGACACCCTGCGCTGCGTCATGTCGCAGAAGCTCGTGCCAAGCCTGGACGGCAAGCGCGTTATGGCGAAAGAAGTCATGTTGGGAATGCCATCGGTTCGTGCTGCGATCAAGAATAATAACACGGGCGAGATTTATCAGATGATTTCGGAGGGCGTGGATCAGGGAATGATTACCATGGAGATGGATTTGAAACGTCTCTACCTGCAGAAGAAAATCTCGCTTGAGAATGCGCTCAATTACGCTAACAACAAGCGTCGTATGCAGCAGCTCTTACAGGTAAGCCCGACTGAAGGATAAGCCGCCTTCAGCGGATCGATTCGCAACGCCACAGCACCGAAACTCAACACTCACAATAAGGGACGAACCTCGAAATGCCATACACGCCTGGCCAAGGCAAGACGGCGGTTGCACTCTTTGTCGACGGTCTGGAGCTCAAGTTTGTTCAGCTATCGATGAAACAGAACAAGGTTACCCTCAGGGACTTCAAGACGGTAGCTTTGGTCAAGAAATTTGAGGAAAAGCAGGCCGCTGTCGGTCCTGAAGAGGCGACGGGATTAGAAGATCTTGGTGCCGCAGAATCATTCGCCGAGCCGACAGCCACCCCCGAAATGACCGAGCAAGGGGAACAAACGAACGCTTCGGTACTCCTCAGCCTCCTGACAGACCTGCCCTCTGCGCAATACACCCTTTCCTACGGTCTCAGTGAACCGGCTCTAACGTATCAGGAATTTGAGAGCGATTTTGGCCTCAAGGGCACAAAGCTCAAGAAGCACGTATCTCGAGAGCTCTCTGCCATGAGGACCGCCGCTCCGGGGATTGATGCGCTCTCGTTTGTTCCGACAGCGCCCGGGGGGATTCTGAGCATCGTTCGAGAGGATGGGCTCCATCTCTATGAGCTTCTCAATGAGATCAAGCCCTTCATCGGGAACAGGGTTCCAAAGATCCAACTCATCGATAGCGCTGATATTGCGCTCATCAGTCTGGCGCGCACGGGCTATGAGATCCAGGACGAAGAGGTAACAGTGCTCGTCTATGTCGGTAATGACTTCAGCCGACTCATCTTCATGCAGGGTAAGAACTACCTGCACTTTGCGCCGATCATCAGCGAGGGGTACGGATCATCCAACATTGAGAACACGATTTACAGCCGTATCCTTCTCGAGCAGGATAACATTGCGTTGACACGCATTGATCGCATTATCCTCTGCGGTGAAAGTCACAAGGTGAACCTGCGAGAGTCTCTCTCGCCGCAATTCTCCAGCGCGACGGTGGAGTATCTGCAGGTGCCTGAACTGGATCTCAGCCTTTATGAAGGCTTGGTGGGTGAGGCGGTCTCGGAGTATGCTGTGCCGATCGCGAGCGCCTGGCGGGCCCTGCATCCGAAGCACGTTGGTTTCTACGATATCAACCTGTGTCCGGTCTCCATCACCGAAGGACAGAAGGCGTTCAAGCTCGCGTGGCACGGTTGGCTCCTCGCGGCGGCAGTTATCGGGTCAATCGTGTTCTTCTACACTTCGATCGAGAACCGGCGAGCAGATATCAAGCGTGCCAACGAGGTGCTCATTCAAAAGAGGGCGCAGCTGACCGACCTGGAAGCTCTTCGTGCCCGACGAGTAGCGCTGCAGAACGATATTCAACGGTACTCGAAGGCCGCCTCGGTGTATGATTCGATCGCGCCCGGCAGTGATCGGTGGAGTCGTGTGCTGCATTATGTCGCGAACAGCGTTGAGGACCTCAACTCTTTGTGGATCTATCGCCTGCAGCGCGATGAAGCCGTTCCGGGGGGATTGAAGATCAGTGGAAAATCGATCTACCGGACCCGGATCTCGCGTCTGGCAAGTCTCTTCGAGAAAGCCACGTTGAAACAGGTCCGAACAACGACGATTCGCGACAAGGTCATCTACGATTTTGACCTGTTGGTTGAACAGGTCGATAAAAGTGATGTTGTGACCACCCCAATCAAACGACGGTAAGAACGCATGTCTTTCAAAATACGAAACACGATCGTCCTCGCTGTGGTCTTCGTTCTGATCACGGGTGGCGGCCTCTTCTACTGGATGTACTATCAGCCGAAACAGCTGAAGGCCGCTGAGACGGAGATACAGTCGATTGAGAAAGAGCTGGTGGATTTCCCGCAGACGATAAACCAGGTCGAGGAACTGACGAACAGGCTCGCGGACACGAAACGCCGGTATGATTCTCGAAGCAAGGAGATTCCTCCGTTTGATATCACATCTCAAACCTATGCCTACATGAGCCGGGGCATCGATGAAGCGGGATTCTCCAGCGACAATGAATTCGTACGGTTCAATATGACGTTTGAAGGGACGCGGAATTTTGGGGCCTTTGGCTATAACGTCTACCAGTTGACCGAAGGCGAGGGCGCCTTCGAGAATCTGTACAAGTTCATCTATTACCTTGAGAACGGAAGCCGGCTCTACAAGGTCAACTGGATCACCTTTGAGACTCATGAGGCAGTGGATCAGGACACGAAGGAAACGCGCAAGTGGATCGGTTTTCTGATGGAGCTGCACGCATACTTCACGTCGATCCAGGAGCTGAACACGTCGCTCGCCGCGAAGTCGCTGACCTTCACGCAATCGCCCTTTGATCCCTTCAATCCGATCATCCTGCAGACGGTCTCGACTGAGCCGCCTGAGGACGAGATCGATGTGAAGACGCTTGATATCAAAGCCGTGCTGCCGGGGAAAGCGTTTGTCCTCCACAAGACAGAACTGAAGGTGCTGCATCTGGGAGACAGAGTCTGGAGAGGGTTCGTCAGCCGGATCAGCCCCGGGGAGAGCAAGGTGGAATTCACGTTGAACGAAGGCGGCATCACCCGCAAGGTCGAGAAGAAAATGATTTTCCAAAAAGAGCAAAAGAAACGATAATGAGGGAATTATGAACAAACGATTCTTGATCTTTTTTGCCTGCGGCATACTCCTGGTCGGCGGCTCCGTCTTCGCTCAAAGCCAAGAGGAACAGAAAATCAAACGTGCCGCCAGAGGTAAAGACATCGTCACTCAAGAAGAGCTTGTGAACTTCAAGAACGACGTCCCCTACGCTCAGGCGATCGAATCGCTCAGTGCCTTGAGCAAGAAATTCCTGAAGAAGCCGATCATCGATCCGTCACCGCTCTCGACGAAGATCAACGTGGAGATTCAGTCGATGTACTGGCGGGACGCGTTTGAGCTGATCTTGCGGACGAATAACCTCTGGTATGTTGATCAGCCGGACTACATTCAAGTGATGCCCGTGGGTTCATTACCGACCACACCCGGCGCGCCGATCACGCCAGGCGCTGTGATGACCCGCGCGGATTCCGGACAGATTCTTGCACGGACACGCGATGTCATGATCTCGGCGATCTTCGTAGAAATTGACCAGTCCAAGCTCCGTGAGAGCGGCATCAGCTACAGCATTTTCCGGGGGAGAGACCTTAACCTTGGCGTGGAGTTCTTAGGATCCGAAAGAGTCTCGAGCAATATCTTTACTGCCTCGGTCGCACCGATTTCCAAGAAACTCTCAGTCGATATCGGAGCGGCGCTGAGGATCTTTGAGAGTGAACAACTTGGAGAGGTCATCGCACGCCCCCAGTCGACGGTACGATCGGGAGCTACGGGACGCGTCCAGATCGGCACAGACTTCTCGGTGAAGGAGAGGGATTTCTCAGGCAACGTTATGGATCGGTTCTATAGCACCGGTACGATTTTGCAGGTAACGCCTACGGTATATACATACGGCAAAACGGTATTAATCGACCTCACGTACCAGGCCACTCGTAGCAACGTGACGCCCGGAACGGTCAGCACGCTGATCAACAAGACGGAGAGTCAGGCTAAACTCCTTCTGCTGGATGGTGAAGAGAGTTATGTGGCAGGCCTGGTTATTCAAGAAGAGAACACGACACGCGAAGGAATCCCGCTCCTGAAGGATCTCCCTTGGTGGGTCTTTGGATTGCGGTACGTTTTCGGGTATGATAAGTTGAGCGTCAGTCAAAAGGATTTGCTCATTCTGCTGCGGGCCGACCTCGTACCCACGGTTGATGAGCGCATCGAGCAGCTTTCTAAGGGTCGCAATGTTATCCAGGACAAGCTCAAAGAGGGGCGGGAAGAACTAGAAAAACGGATGAAAAAACAATGACTACGATCTTGTTACGGGAACAGTCAAACGTACCTGGGGAGAGTGATATGAAACTACGAACGCTACTGCTGGTGGGGATTCTTTCGATCCTGTTGCTTCAGTCGGGCTGCCAGAACGTGACAGAGCCAGAAGAGGGACAAGCTACGCCTTCACCGACCCTCGTGAAAGGAACCGTCCTGAGAAGTGACAATCTATCCCCTGTTGCCAACGCCTTTGTGTTCGATTTGGGGGGGCTGGCGAGGGATACGTCGAAGAGTGATGGATCGTTCGCGCTCAAACTGGAGATTACAAGCCATTACCTGAGCAAGGTGATGGCAACGAAGGTTGGGTATGGCAACGACACCGTCAACATCGCTGTCACACCCGGGGTTGACACGTCGATAGTCCTGAGGCTGAAGGCGGACACTCTCGGACCGATTACGCCGACCCTCTCCGGCAAGGCGGCCAGCATTTTCATGATCGGGGTGACCGCGGAGAACATTGGGATCCGCGGTACGGGGTCGAACGAAACGTCGCAGCTGACCTTTGAAGTCAGGGACTCCGTGGGCGTGCCGGTAAGCGGCAGCAACCGAATCATTGTCAACTTCCAGATCCTGGGTGGACCCGGGGGCGGGGAGTTCGTTTTCCCGACGTCTCAAGTGTCGGACGCCCTGAATGGTCGGGCGAACACTCGTCTGACAAGTGGAACGAAAGCTGGAGTAGTGCAGGTCTTTGCCTCTGGGACCGTCGATGGCCGACTAATCAAATCGAGCCCCGTGCGCATCATCATCGCCGGCGGCCTGCCCGTGCAGGACCGGTTCTCGTTGAGCCGGCAACTCGCCAATATGGCAGGGGGGTTGTACGACAATCTTCGTAACAGAATTATGGCGATCGTTGGTGACAAGGACGGCAACCCTGTCCAGCCCGGGACGGCCGTGTATTTCACAACGACCGGCGGCATTATCCAGCCCTCGGCCCAGACCGACGTTAACGGCATCGCCTCGGTGGATTTGATCACAGGAAATCCGCGTCCCCCGGGAGGTATAGCAACCATCACAGCGAGAACAATCGGAGACAGCGGAAACGTAATTTCGAGATCGTTACCGGTCGTCTTCTCCGGCGCAACGAGGATTATCGCGCCGACGCAGGCGTTCGTCATACCCGATAGCGGTGAGTACACCTTTGACTACAGTGTTCAGGACGCAAACGGTAACCCTCTGACAGAAGGTAGCTCCATATCGGTCACCCTTGACGGACCAGGGGCAGGCGATCTGTCAATCGAAGGGGACAGAACCTCCACTCTCCCGGATACGGATGATCCGAGATTCACACAGTTCTTCATTCGTCTGCGGGATCGAAGGGAAGGGGGGCCTGCCGGCCTGGTGAACATCACGATTACTGTCGCGAGCACCCAGAATGGCAATGCGAAGTACACGTTCTCAGGTCTGCAGCAGGCTGAATCCGGTGTGATCACTGTCCCGCCGAGTGCGCGGGAGCCGGCGCAGATTCGTACATTCCCGCCGACAGCGAGCGATATCTATGTTGCGGGTGTCGGCGAGCGCGAGAACAGCGTTCTGAGCTATCAGGTGCTCGATTCCCTCGAGACTCCGATCACGAAGGAAAAACGTGTCTATGCCACGTACTCGATCGAATTCTTTCCCAACTCCCTCGTGGGTGGGGGAACGCCACCGACTTTAGTACCCGGAGCGGATAGCACGGATGAAAGCGGCCGCTTGCGGACATCGGTGAAGGCTGGCACGCAGGCGGGCGTGATTCAGGTGGTGGCCCGTATTGCGCTGCCGAGCGGCAAGGTGATTGTTTCACAGCCGGTCAAGGTTTCCGTCCACGCAGGATTTCCAGATCGGTCACACTTCACGTTCAGAACAAATGCATATTCATTTGCCATCACGGAAGGTGGAGTGGGTGGCAGTTTCTTTGTGCAGATCGGAGATACCTTCAGCAATCCCGTAGCGGTCGGAACGGCAGTCTACTTCCATACCCAGGCAGGCGTGATTCAGACTGGAAAGAATTTCTTCGGCGCGTACACCGACGCGAATGGCAGAGCGGGTGTCACATTTCTCGGCGGGAATCCAGTGCCCACGGCGGCCGGATCGCTCCTGGCGAGTCGGCCCACTTTCTACCTGACGGAGGGCTATTTCTGGACGTACGCGCAAACGCAGGGGAGAAACAGTATTGACATCATCGACAGCCTTCTTGTTCTCTGGAGTGTCCCACCCGTGGTCGCCTCCAACCTACCGACGACCGATGTCAGCATCCCACGTGGCGGGACTTCCGGTCCGGTTACGATCACTCTCAAAGATGGTCGCGGCAATCCGTTGCCCGTTGGCACAACGATCACGACAGCGGTCGAAGTCTTCACGAGCGACCTTTCCGGACTCAGGTTCGGTGTCTCCGGTGATCTTTCCACCACCAGGCCATTCGTCCTGCAAAACTATCCGAGCGTTATCTATCCGGCTTCTCGGGTAACGGATTTCACGATTTATGCAAGCGACGTGTCGACGAGCGGAGGAGCCCCAGTGGGGACTTCAATCATCATCAATATTATCGTCAACGCGCCGAATTTTGGTGGCGAATCAGTATTCAGTTTCCGGGCGAGGGTCATCTAGCGGCTGGAGGAAAAGATGTGACTGAGCTGCGCTGTTGACGGGCTGTAGGTTTTCTACGAACTCCGACGGTATCCGAGCTGGCTATCGTCGGAGTTTTGTTTTGTATAGTGTACTTTTCACATGCCCCTGGGCAATTTCCGCATTCCGTTAGGCATGTTTGACAAAGGCCGAGGTTGATTGCCTGGCGCTTTGCTCAGAGAATCAGCGATTGCCCACCGGGGAGACGGCCTACAGAGGCTTGGCGGGGGGGCTAGAGGTAGCCGCTGCGAGAATACCATTCAAATGTCTTCCGAACTGCCTCCACGAATGGGGTGAAACGATAGCCCAGCTCTCGTCGGGCTTTGTCGCTGCTGTAGTAGCTGTACATTCCGCTGCTTGCGAGGAGCTCTTTCGTCACCCACGGTTTCCTCTGAACCAGTGTGCCCACCGATTCCGCCGTCGCGGCGATCAGACGAACAACCGGAGGCGGAACCTTGAAGAGTGGTCGAATCCCTCCGACAACTTCAGCGACGGTGGAGATGATCTCCTTGTGCGTGAGGTTTTCACCGCCGAGGATATAACGCTCACCCATGCGTCCCTGCCGTGCCGCCAGGATGTGTCCCTTCACCACGTCATCTACGTAGACGACGTTCATTCCTCCGCTCACATAGTAGAACAGGCGTTTCCTGTAGATGTCGCGAACGAGCTGGCCGCCATGGAAGTGGATATCCCGCGGACCGAGCACCACGGACGGATTCACCATCACTGCGCGCAGGCCATGGTGAACACCGTTTCGAACCTCCTCCTCAGCACGATGCTTTGAGATTCGGTACCCCACATCGTACCGATCCCAGTTGAACGGATTCGTCTCCCTCGCGATTCCACCAGCTTCGGAAAACCCGATCGCAGCGATGGAGCTCGTGTGGATGAGCTTTTCCACACCGAGCTCGAGAGAGGCATTCACGACGTTTCGAGTTCCCTGGATGTTGATCCCGTACATCTCCTCGCGCTCTTGTCGCCAATATGAAACCATCGCGGCGGTGTGAAACACCGTGTCGCATCCCCTGAGGGCCTTCTTCACCGAACCGGGATCGCGGATGTCGCCGATGCAGTGCTCGACGGGCGCGTTGTCAATGGCGCGCAGGTCAGAATTAGGGCGGCGAAGAATCCGAACGGCGCAACCCTCATTGAGAAGGGCGACGGCAAGGTTCGATCCGATAAAACCGGTGCCGCCAGTGACAAGAACGTTTCGCACGACTGGATTCGCAGCTAGTATTGGACGAACGGAGGATTGGAAAAATCCAGTGAACGAGTCACACGCTGGGCCTTCTGGGCAGCCCCGTCGGGGCAAAGGAGTGTCCTCATTCTTGCCTGAGCCTGGATACTGCAAGTGCGTTGGCGGGATCAAGCCTCAGAACCTGCTGATAGGCATGGCGTGCGGCTCGCTCAGCCTTCCGCCGATCGAAGGCCTGTCCCTGGAAAAGCCATGCTTCGACACTTGATGGATCATCTCGAAGCGCTCGTTGTGCCTCGTCAATTGCTTCTTCCGGAAGATCGACCGCCTCGTACGAGCGGGCGAGCGCCAGGCGAAGCTTGCAGCGTCGGGCGGGTGAGGATGTACGGCGAAGCGAATCAGCCAGGAGGGACATTGCGTGGAATCCACGGACGACAGGGTTTGAGCGATCGATACCCTCCAGCTGGCGAAGGTACATCTTTGCCTGCGATGTGTCAGCAAGCTGCATGGCGTAATGCCAACCCCAGAGGAGTCCTGTGAAATACGTCGAGTCATTCTTCAGGCTCTGTCGCATGATCGCATAGGCTTGAACGTAATAGCCATAGTTCCAATAGAATGAGGCGACATCAAAGAGCGTGAGTGAACGCTGCAATGGGTTGCTCGACTGCTCTGCCCGTGCCTGCGCTTGTGAAACCGCAAGGTGCTTCGTTGCTACCGGCGTGTAGGTGGTGGATTGAGCAAAGCTGAACAACCTCTGCAATTGGGATGAGGCTTCCTCCAATCGTCCGCTCATTGCCAGAGCAACCGTGAGCTGATAGGTGATCATTGCCTGCCCGGGCGCGAGCCCTTGGGCTCTCCGGAGGGAGGCGATGGCCTGAGCATACTGTCCTCGTAGGATTTCCGCCCGAGCTTTTCGCAAGAGCCCGTTGGCTGTAACGGTATCCACCTGTATGCGCTTGGTGAGGAGCCATTCCTGCTTCGGTGTCGTGTGCGTCGGATGCACCCTCAGCAATTGCATGCCGGCGACCTGCGTGACAGGCTCAAACCAGAATCGTTTGGATTCTGCCATTTGAAACTCGTAGGATCGGAAGTCATCCCAGGAACTCGTCGAGAGGAGATAGTCAACGGCGAAATCGCGCACATAGTGGTCAAACGTCGTTACCGGCACGCCGTTGTTGAGTTCAAGGAGCTTTCGCTCTCCGATGAAGATGCTGACCTCCTTCAGTGCACTTGCTATCACCACGTTTTTTGGAGTTTCTTCCTCAATCGCAGTCCCCATCAGCTTCCATGGCTTCGTGAACATGTTCTTGACTAGCCCAACGGACCTCAAGTGTTCGTAGAACCTGAGCGGATCTGATGTATAACGGATGTTCGTTTGGAGGATCTCATACAGGCAGATCCCATTCGGAATAGCAACGAGGCTTAGAAGCACGATGGAAATGGCTTTGGGAATCATGCGCGCAGTGGCGAACCAGGTTATCCGGATCCAGCGAGCTGCGAGCACGGCGTAGAAAATGTAGAACGGGAGCAGGGGCAGGAGGAACCGCACGTCGTGGATTGGGTAGACCAGGATGATGCAGAGATAGGCAATGAGGAACGCAATTCTCACAAAGCCTGTGACGTGTTCCTTAAGGTCGCGCCAGATGCCAAGGGCGAGTAGCGGGAGAAGAAAAACGGGGACAAGGTACTTCGCGATGATCAGTGCTTTGTAGTACGCTCGAAAGAGTCCGGATGGCTCAACCATTAAGACATCAGGAATGGGATAGAACAGCATTCCTGCAGCATGAAGAACATATCCGTTGACGTTGTTTGCCACTCTGAGTGCGAACTCCTGTACGATCGGCGCCGACGGCGATGTGACGAAGTGCTCGAACAGGAAGCTGAGGTTCGTAGCCTGCGAGCCAGGGGGTGTGCCGACGAGAACGAGATTCCTGAAAAGCCAGGCACCAAAGAAGAAAAGAGCACCGACGATGATTAAAACGGCGCGCTCCAAATCCTTGCGCGCGAAGAAATACAGGATCATCACAGCGACGAGAGCAATCGCCACTTCACGAAGCAGGACGATCGTCGACAGGATAGCGAGCAGAACGAGAAAGGCGCGCTTCCAGGGTAGGTCAGGATTCTCAACGACTTCGAGCATCACAAGGCTAACGAACGTGAGCGTGAGGAAGGATGCTTCGGTCAGTACCTCGGTCGAGATCAGAAGGAGCAAGGGATTAAAGACGAGAGGCAGCAAACCGACGGTCGCCAGCTTTTTTCCAACCAGACGAGCAAGGAAAGCGTAGAACGCAATGAGAAAAGCCACTGTCCAGAGAAGGGTCCACACTTTAGCTGCCGTTAGAGAAAATGGGAACAGGACGAGGGCAGGCGAAAGGAGCACGGCGTAAAGCGGGGCGTTCACGATGTAGCGTTCGGGCACCGGCTGCGTATCATCGACTAATCCGTTCAGCTGCGCAAATGAAGTTCCCCAGATAACGTAGCGGGTGCTGTCGGTGTACAAGGAGAGATCGTTGAGCCGGAAGACCCCGAAGAGGAGGAAGAGCAGGCAAAGGACGATCAGCCAGCGGTGTTCCGACGCGATCGATCGAATGTTGAGGTTCATGCGATCACGTTGACGTCTTTTGGCTCACCAAAAGCGTTCGCGCCCGTTTGAAGATTGCGTCGAACATCGATCGGGTGAGCCGTCCGGTGAAGGTATTCTGCTGACTCGGATGAAATGAGCCAAGCAGGGTGACTGTCTCGTTGAGCTTGTACTCTGATCCGTGGCCGAACCGGGGTCGCTTGCTGAATGATGCCCATCCAAGCTCCTGGAATGCATTGACTGCAGAATCAAATCCTACTTTTCCCAAACCAATAATGACCCGGACATTTCTCAACAGCTCGAGTTCTTTCAACAGAAAAGGGCGACAATTGCGGACCTCTGCCGGCAGGAGCTTGTTCTGCGGCGGTGCACATCTGCAGGTTGCTGTGATGTAACAGTTCGTCAGACGTAACCCATCATCGCGTGAAACAGAGGTTGGCTGGTTCGCGAATTCGAATTCGTGGAGCGTGCGGTAAAGCCAATCGCCGCTGCGATCGCCGGTGAACATCCTCCCCGTCCGATTGCCGCCGTGGGCAGCTGGAGCAAGTCCGATGAGTAGCACCTGGGCTTTCGGATCTCCAAAACTGGGGTTTGGCCTCCCCCAATACTTCCACTGGGCGAATCGTCTCGTCTTGTCCCGTGCCACCTTCCCCCGCCAACGGACAAGTCGCGGGCAACGCTTGCATCGAATGACCTGTTGCTGGAGCCTCTCCAGATTACTCGTTCCGAGACGATCCATAGAACGGACTCTATTTGAGTTTGTTCAGAAACTCAATCAAGTATTTATTGAACTCGGCCGAGTTCTCAAGGTTACTCATATGTGCGGCGTGGGGGAGGATTTGCAGCTCTGAGTCTCGTATCTTTTCGTGCATCGCCTGTGAAGCAGAAATAGGAGTAAGCTTGTCATGCTCGCCGACAAGAATCAGTGTCGGGACGGTAATGGAGGGGAGGAAGCCGGTTGTGTCCGTGCGACATGCGAGGGCGAGCGCGGTTCCACAGATTCCCAGAGGGGAGTTGGCTTCAATGGAATCCTTAGTCGTTTCGACGGTTGCTGGATTTGTCTCGAATGTCTGGGGAGCGAAGATGAGCTTCACAAATTCATCTGCGAAGCCCGAGACACCGTTGGTCTTGATCGATTTGACGGTTGATGAGCGTTTGATCTTGCCTTCGTTGGGATCTGCATCGCTGCGCGTGTCGCACAGTACGAGAGCGCGAACGCGATCCGGATGCCGCTCGATCGCTCGCAAGGCGATGTACCCGCCCATCGAGAGCCCGCAGAGAATGGCCCGGTCGATAACCAGGTGATCGAGCAATGCGATCAGATCATCGACAAAGAACTCGATGGTGTACTGGCCATCCCCGACACCACTCTCGCCGTGACCACGCACATCGTACGTGATCGCCCGAATGTGGTTGGGAAGCGCCTTCATCTGTGGCTCCCACATCATATGGTTGAATGGAAATCCGTGGATGAAGACGATCGGCAATCCCTGTGGCAGTCCGCGTTCGGTGTAGTTGATCGTGGTGTTGTTCAATTTGATTTTCATAGTAGCCTCGTCGTATTGGACGCCTCACCGATGCCGTTCGAGAAACGCGTACACATCATGCACGATGTCCATCGCTGCATGCGGCTTGGCGAGCTCACAGGTGTCCGCTCGAGCACGACGCAGCAGTGCGGGGTTCTCAATGGCCCGCCGAAGCTTGTAGCTCACGTTGTGCAAATCCAGCGCGAGGAAGCCGGCGCCGTTCTCAACGATCATTTCCGCGTTGCGTGTCTCCTGGCCCGGAATGGGATCGACGATGATCATCGGGACGTGTTTGCTCATCGCCCCGGCCGATGTGAGTCCGCCTGACTTTGAGATCAGGATGTCTGCCGCGGCCATCAGGTCGTGCACGTTGGCTACATAGCCGAAGACCCGCATCTCGATATTGTGAGGAAATTTCTTCTTTTCCAAGTGCGATCTTGCCCTGTCGTCCTTTCCGCAGACCACCAAAAGGTTGAATCGCCGTCTACCGTAGTCAGCCAGAGTTGATGCCACATGGTCAACCAAGGGCTCGATGCGCCCCACCCCGAATCCCCCTGAGAGCAGGAGGACGGTGAACCGTTCATCGGGGATTCCGAGAATCTGACGGGAAGCTTTTGCTCCACTCCGTTGGCCAAATTCGCGAAGAACCGGAAATCCTTTGACTGCAATCTTTCGTTCTTGTGCCCCTTTTGCGGTGAGCTGCCAGGCTGACTCCTCATGCGTGCACGTAGTATCGCGTCACGACCGGATTCACCCAGAGCTGATGGACGTCAAAGTCGGTTGTGACTGCAAAAATGGGGGCGGTCATCGTTGTGTGATGAAGCCTTTCCGAGTTCGAAACGTGCGGGAGGAAGAGAGTGCAGAGGATCGCATCAGGCCGCTTCGAACGCAGTGCGTTCAGATATCGTTGATAATTGAAATGGTCGAAGATCTTGAGGAGGACCTTCTTGGCATAGGGCTTCTTCTCCGTCTGAGTGTAGAAGTATCCCCGGAGCCCCGGTATGCGATTGACCATCGCGAGGTACGATTGCGAATACAGCTGCTTAAATA
>CAZTKU010000035.1:0-20107 GCA_964614245.1 uncultured Ignavibacteriaceae bacterium | reverse complement strand
CGGCAAGACTCTGTACTCCTCCACTCTCTCTACGGCAGACGGGCGGGTTCAGCCTGCTGCTTCGGCTCAACGCGGAACCGTGCAAGACGTGGCTTGATTCTGTCCCACAAGCGATACCCTAGCAGCAATGCGAGAATGCCGCCGTAGATGAGCGGCCTCTGCCTATCAGCCTTCACGAGCCAGAGATAGTGGATGACACCACCAAGCGCCGTAAAATAGACCAGGCGATGCAGCAGACGCCAGCGCCTCCCTCCCATCCACTTTGCAATTCTATCAGTCGAGGTGGCGGCAAGAGGTACCATCAGCACGAAGGCCGTGAAGCCGACAGCGATGAACGGCCTCTTCACAATATCCTTCACAATCTCGCCAAATGCAAAGAACTGATCCAGGTAAACATAGGTCGTGAAGTGAAGAAATCCATAGAAGAACGCGAAGAGGCCGAGCATTCTCCGCAGCCGCACCACGACACTCCATCCCGTTATCTTGCGAAGAGGAGTAACCGCGAGTGTGATCATGAGGAACCGCAGCGTCCACGTTCCAGTCTCACGAGTAACATCATCAATTGGATTCGCGCTGAGGTGTCCGTACTCGGCGTTCCAAGCGAGCAACGCCATGGGCAGAAGAGAAAGCAAGAACACTGACGGTTTGATCACGCGCGTTGTCCACTGCGTTTGTGTCACAACTTCTCCTCTCCTCAGAAGTATTTCCTCAAGTCCATGCCGGCGTAGAGATGAGCGACCTGATCACCATAACCATTGAAGGGTAGGGTTTTCCGCTTGAAGAATTCGCCGATCCGACGCTCTGATTTCTGGCTCCATCGGGGATGGTCAACGTCAGGGTTGACATTCGAGTAGAAACCGTATTCGTCCGGAGCAGAGATGTTCCAGGTTGTTGGCGGCTGCTTCTCAACAAACGAGATCTTGACGATCGACTTAATCCCCTTGAAGCCGTATTTCCAGGGTACAACCAACCGAAGCGGCGCACCGTTTTGATTCAGCAACTCACTGCCGTACAGGCCAACAGCCAGGATCGGAAGTGGATGCATTGCCTCATCGAGGCGGAGGCCCTCGACGTACGGCCATTGAAGGACGTTTCTCTTCTGGCCGGGCATTTGTTCCGGTCGATACACAGTTTCAAACGCGACGAATTTTGCCTTTGATGACGGCTCCATTTTTTTGATGAGCTCTGCCAGTGGAAATCCCCGCCATGGAATGACCATGGACCAGCCCTCAACGCACCGCATTCGATAGATACGGTCTTCCAACTTGTACGGCTTCATCAGATCTTCGAGACTGTACGTGGCCGGCTTCTTCACCTCTCCCTCGATTCGAAGGGTCCACGGCTTCGGCTTGAATCCGCCGGAGTTCTCAGCCGGATCGCTCTTGTCAGTTCCGAATTCATAGAAGTTGTTGTAGGTCGTGATATCGTTGAAGGTGTTCACTTCTTCGTCGGTATCGGTGAGACCTTTCTTCCCTCTTGGCCATCGGTCCTGCGCAAAGAGGCGGTCTGGCAAGAATGGGGCCGCGGCCAGCCCAATGCCTGCAGCAGATGCTGCGAGCATGAATTCGCGGCGATTCAGATAGAGGTGTTCAGGAGTGATCTCTGAGGACTTGATATCGTCCTTCAGTTTGATAAGCATGGGGATTCCCCTCCGTGGCGCGTGCTGGTTCGTGCATGAGAACGCACCGTCGAGGGGTTTTGTTCCGTCGGAGAGAACTCGTTGAGAAGGGCAGCAGAAGCGAGGATCGTTTCAGCCCCTTATCTGCTTCCACCAGCGGTCAACCACTTCGGGAATATCGGTCTTGACATCGCTCTGTTTCCACTTGTCGAAGAACTTGATGTCAGCGCTGCTGGGTTCGGGGTCGGGGAAGTCGATTTGCACTCTGAGCGGCATCGGGATGGCCTCGCCGACGATGAGCGCCTCACCCTGCCGCAGGGCCGGCAGCGTGTCGATCAGGCCCGCGAACGTATCGGACATCAGCTTCCGGACGTAGCCCTGGTCCACGGGATTGGTCAACCGCAAGATGACGAAGTTGTTGCATTGCGAAATGATCGTCTCGGAGACTTCCGCGGGACGCTGGCTCACGATCATGCAGCTCACCCCGTACTTTCTTCCTTCCTTGGCTATTCGCTCGACTGTTCGGCGAGCTGCACCGCTGCCAGCCTGACCGCTCGGCAGGTAATTGTGCGCCTCTTCGAAAACCAGCAAGATCGGGAAGTCGCGACGGCTCGCGTTCCAGAAGTTGAAATCGAATGCAAGCCGGGCGAGCAAGGAGACAATGGTATTGACGATATCAAACGGGACACCGCTGAGGTCCATGATTGTTATCTGCTCGTGCTCGGAGGAGCTAAACATTGTGCTCAGGAGATCTTTGAAGCTGGAAGATTGAACGTACGTCTTCGGCTTGAACATGAAGGCATAGCGAGGATCATTCAGCCTGCTATCGAGTCGAACGAGGAAACGTGAGAACTTTGCATAGAACGGACCTTCCTTCGCTGCGGTCCCGAGACCAGAGATCTTCTCCGAATCGAGATACTGGATCTTCGCACGCACTTCGGACAAGTCAAAGTACACCGGTGTATCCACGGTAAGCACATCCGACAACTGGGGGTTCTTACCTTTCTTGGATGCGACGACGAGATCCTTCAGCACGGTGACCTGGCTCGCTGCGGAATCGTCCCGAGGATCAATGAACATCTCCTCGAGCTCAGCCAGGTTCATCAGCCAGAACGGAAGCTCGAGCTCAGCAATATCGAGTCGCTTGCTCGTTCCGGGAAACGCAGCACTGTACTCGTTGTGAATATCGAGGATGATGACGTTGGTGTCAGGGTACGTCGCGACCTTTTGGAGGATGGACGAGACTGTGCACGACTTTCCCGCACCGCTGGATCCCAGGATCGCGAGGTGCTTTCCGAAGAACCGATTGGGGTCCAGATAGCACCGCTCTCGCTCAAAGAGTGAGAGCTGACCGACCGAGAAGCCGAATTTCCGGAAGACCGAAAACACCGCCGTGAGATCGGCGTCCTCCGCGATGAAGACCGGCGAGTCCACCGGTGGAATAACCGACACGCCGCGCTCGTATCTTCCTGCCTTCACTGTTCCGACGAGGTTCAGGTCCATGATGCAACGTTGGGTAAACGTGCCGTTCTCCGGGAAGTCCACTTTCTTGAATTCCGAAACCATTGATACGATAATTAGCTTCCCAACGGGGACAAGCACGTAGCTCCCAATCTGACCGATGTAGTACACCTTTCCATTGATCTCACGGGTGAGCGTTTTGATGTCCGAATCGATAACCGCCGTCAAGGTCCCGCTCGTCACTCCCGTCACAATACCAATGCGCTTGTCTTCAGTCATTGCACACCTCGTATGAAGGAACGATGCAACTCATTATTTATGCTTGGTTCACTCGCTTGATCACGACGATGGTCTTGTCATCGCTCTCCTCTGTGCCCGACGAGAACTGCAACACATCATCCACAAGCTGCTGGCAAATGTCCTTGGCACTCAGTGAGGAGAACTCCTGGACTTTCTCGGCGAGACGCTTCTCACCGTACATCTCCGTACCGCCCCGGGCCTCGCTGACACCATCAGTATACAGTACAACTACGTCCCCCTCCTGAAGGTGAGTGTTATCAACTCTGTAGACCCCATCAGGAAATGGGCCCAAGAGCTGGCCGGTGGCCTCAAGCGCCTCGGTTTTCTTCGTCTCCGCCCGATACAGGAGAGGACTGTTGTGTCCTGCGTTGGAATAGAGCATCAGCCCCTTCGGGTCGTTCGACAGCTCGGCATAGAACATCGAAACGAATTGTTCCTCAGAGAACGATTGGCTGACGAGCTTGTTGATGCGCGACATCAGCGAGCTGATCTTCGTGTGATAGGAGATCCCCATCCGGAGCGCCCCCGATACATACAAGGCTTGAGCCGCCGCCCGAAAGCCCTTGCTCGCAGCGTCGCCAATGACAACGCTGAGCCTGTCCTGCTCCTCGTCACTACGAAGGTAATCAAAAAAATCTCCTCCCACAATCCGGTCAGGCAAAGACACCCCGTACAACTCATAATGATGAAACTTCAGGGCGTGCTGGGGCAAAATGCTTTGCTGAATTTCCCTTGCCTTATCGAGATCTTTTTCCAGCAAGTATGCCTTCCGCTCGACCTTCTTTCCACGCAACAGAGAGGTCACGGCCAGACCGATAATATTCAGATCGGGGAGTATAGACTCATCCAGCGTATCGGAGTTAAAGGCAAGGATGTAGAGAGGAACCGACCCCCGTTTCGTCTCGATCTTCTCGCCGACGCCCGTTGCAGAATACTTGATGATACCCTTCTTGCGGAGATACTTGTCGGTTTCGGTCGCGATGACTGATCGATGCTCCGCCAAACGAAGGAAAATTGGATAGCTTGCCAGCGAGATCTGGTAGCCGGGGTCGAGGCGATCAATGACTCCAATCTGATGGACGAGTCGGTACGACTCGTTTCCCGGTTCGTACTCCCAGATGCGCCCCCCTTTGAGGCTGATCTGTTCGTCCTTAACGATTTCATTCAGGACATGCTTGAGAAGCTCTTTGTCCGTCTTGAAATGTTCCGAGGCGAAGCTTTCAATTGTCCGATACAGCCTGCGTTGATTCATCATAGCATTCAGATTACGCCGTTTAGTTTGCAGTCCGCTCCCAACGGGTGACGCCGCATAAACAGATCACACATTATTCAGCGGTCGTTCCGTTTCACTTCATACACTTCAATCGGTTTTTCCTTTCCCTTCACGGTCAACGGATCCAACCTTTTGAGATGGAACTCTGGGTTGCCTGAGATGGGCCCGGCTGTCGACCCGGAAACGAGGATCTGCCCAGCTTCGGCGGAACTGCACAGTCGCGCGCCAAGATTGACGTTGTCTCCGATGACGGTATAATCCATACGCTCCGGACTTCCCATCGCCCCCATCACCATCTCCCCCGTGTTGATCCCGATGCCGACCTTGATGACTCCACTTTCCACCTCGCCACGCAATTGACCGATGTTCCCTTGGATCTCGACAGCCGCGCGCATCGCGCGCTCTATCATTTCTCTCCCTTCAAATACCGCCACGAGCTCGTCGCCGACGAATTTGTCAATGTCACCTCCATGCTTCTTGACAATTGCTGACTGCTTGGCAAGGCAAGTATTGAGCATCGTGACAACCCTCTCCGGCTCAACTTTCTCAGCGTAAGCCGTGAAACCTCTGATATCCGAAAACAATACCGTGGCAATTCTCCGTTCACCGCCCAAACGTACACCCAGGTGGTCCGCTTTTCGCACGGCATCAACCGTCTGTTGTGAAACGAATTTTTCGAGATGGAACCTTTCACGCAGCCCTTGAATCATTTCATTGATTCTTAGCGCCAGGCTTCCGATCTCGTCGCGAGATGACACGCTCGCGTGAGCTGTGAAATCCCCCTCTCCCACTCGTTGCGCAACGCCTCCGATGACCTGCACCGGCTTCACGACCACCGTTTTCATAAAGATTCGGATGACCAGCCACACCCCAAGCATAGTCAAGAGTCCAATCCCGGCCGATCGCATTTTATTCGCGGCAATGGCGTCTTGAATATCCTTCATCGAGGCTGTAACCTCAACGACTGCGCGCACATCGTGGTTTTTGCCGTGACAGCTGTGGCACCGCACTTCGTTCGGCAACGGAGAGAGCCTGACAAGGTGTTCCTCTCCATTTTCCATTTCCGTGAACTCCATCGGTCGCTTTGTGTCACGCACGTCCGCGACTTGAGGCCGCACTCGAGGCTTCGGATTGAGAAAGCATTCGTTCGCTTTTTGATCGAAGACCCTTAGCGTCTGGGTAACGGGAAGCGAGCGGAGTTCATCCATATAATAGCGGACAGAATTCGCCCGACCGACAAGCATGATGCTCCGAAATCCCTCAAAGGTAGTCCATTGTAGAGCAGCGGTGAACATTATCGATGGATCGCGAAGGAGCTGCTTCAGAGAATCCGCGTAGAAGTCGATGACCATCACCCCCCGCATAGGAAACTTTGGACCGTGGCAGATTTGGCAACGATCCTGATTGACCAACGGCAAGAACAGGCGCAACATGTTCCCGATCTGTTTGAATCGGTAGTCCTTGCTGTTGTCTTTGAGAATTGCGAGGATTTCTTCCTCCGACAGATCCTCCTTTTCCGGACCAAAGGCGACGTAACCAAGGCGGCTGTATACCTGAACGCGCCGGACTGCGGGGATGTTCTTCGCCTTCGCCGTCAGCGTGTCCATCTGTTCTCCTTGTCCGCCGAGCATGATCGTCCGGAATGCCGTCGCGACAAACTCACCGATGACTCCTGCCATCTCTCTCGTGGCTTCATCAGGGCTTGCGGTGCGAATCGCTCCGGGCTTGACAGCAAGCTGGAGGGCGCCTCGAAGCGGTTCATCTCGTTCGTGACACCTCCAACACTCCGGGTAGTTCTGCAGGGGTTCGTATCGGGTATAGATCTCAAGCCCCGCTTCGTTGATCCTCGTCGATTTCATCGAACGCGTGTTCAGCGCTTCGTGCAGAAGGGGGTCGTCAACATTATAGACGATTCCCTCCCCTTCCCGGAAAAACACCTCGCGGCCGAAACGGTCATAAATCGTGAGACCGTAAGGAAGGTTCTGCCGGGCATCGTTGACAAACTCGAGGGTCAGCGGTGCCTTTCCGGTAAGCATGACGTTGCGGATTCCCGCCATGATCGTCTCCGACACTTCGGTGAGCCGGAGACGGTGCTGCTGCAGCAACGATTCGGACTGCTGCTGGATGGTGAGAATCGCGTAAGTTCCGAAGCCAACGAGGAGAACTGCTATCAGGAGAAGGAGAATCTTGAATTCCAGCCTTGTTTGGATCGCTCGAATCAAGCTGTGAGCCCCTTTTTACGGCGAGTGAGGAGAAAAAAATGAGGAATGCCCTTCAGGACCGGAATCAACTTGGAAGAACTCTTCAGTTAATTTAGTCAATTCTCGCTTGAGAATCAACGAGATCATGGAGCGCAGCGGCGCTGAGCAGGGCGCGTTTGTGAACGTTGCACGCGTGAGGAGAGATATTGAATCGGAACCGATGCGCCGGACGAAACGCGATCCTAGTCCAGCTTCTTCCTGAACCTCAAGACGCTGGCGACCAGAATCGCAACCCCCATGAATAAGAGCATCAGAGCCTCGACCCAGAGTGTACTGAGGCCAACGCCCTTCAGGATGATCGAACGGACGATGACAAGATAGTACCGCATCGGTATGCACAGAGAGATGTACTGCAGCACCTTCGGCATGTTCTCCACCGGGAACACAAACCCGGAAAGGTACATCATCGGCATCATCATAAAGAAGATCGCAGTCATCATCGCTTGCTGCTGCGTTTTGGAAATCGTCGAGACAAAAAGACCCACACCGAGGGACGTAAGGAGAAAAAGCCCGGAGAGTCCGAAGAGCAGCAGCACGCTTCCCTTGATGGGTATCCCGAAGCCGAAGACCATTACGGACAGGACCACGCACACGTTGGTGAGGCCGATAATCGTGAAGGGAATGAGCTTGCCCAGGATAAGCTCAGAGGGCCTTATGGGTGTGACCATGATCTGCTCGAGGGTTCCGATCTCCTTCTCCTTCACAATGGCCATCGCCGTGAGATTGGTGGTCGTGAGGAGCAGGATGAGCACAAGGACGCCCGGGACCATAAAATTCCTGCTTTTCAATGAGGGATTGTACCAAGCCCGGATCTCAGCGTCAACCATGCCTGTGGGGAGCCTGCCTCCGAGGACCTCGGTCAGAATTTCGGTAGAAGAACGAATAATGATTTGATTGACGTAAGCCATCGTGATGGCGGCAGAACTTCCTTCACTGCCATCGAGGAGTACCTGAACCGTGGCAGGCTCTCGGCGCAGCACCTTGTCCCCAAACTTTGGCGGTATGACGAGCGCCATCGCCACCTTGTTGTTGTCCACATACTGCTCAATTGACCCATAGTCCTCCGTTGCATACTCGACGGTGAAATAGCCTGAATTGGTGAAGCTCTGGACGAAGGTTCGACTCGTCTCCGTCTTATCAAGATCACACAACACGATCGAGATATTCTTGACGTCAAGAGACGCAGCGAATCCAAGGAGTGTCAGCTGGATTACGGGCGCGAGGAATGCGATTGGCAGCAGCTTCTTGTCCTTGAAGAGCTGTCCAAACTCCTTCTTTAAGAGAGCGATGATTCGCTGCAGACTCATGATCTCATCCGATTGTCTTCTTAAACCGTAGAGTGCTGATCGTGAGAAGCACCGTGGCAAAGAGACCCAGATAGACAATCTGCTCCCAGAATGCGCTCATCCCCACACCCTTCAGAACGATGCTGCGGAGAACGACAAGGTAGAACTTCGCTGGAGTCACATTGGAGATCACTTGCAGCCACCACGGCATGCTGCGTATCGGAAACACAAAGCCGGACAAAATAATCGTTGGTACCATAGAGACAATGGCAGCAATCTGAAACGCAACCTGCTGGCTGTCCGAAATGGTCGACACCACCAGACCGATGCTGAGCGCGGCTACGACGAACAGGAGCGTCGCCCCAAAGAGGTGAAGAATGCTTCCTTTGATCACGACATCGAACAACCAATAGGCTGCGAGAAGCACAAGGGCCGCGGCCACCAACGAAATGAGTGCGTAGGGGATGAGCTTCCCAAGAATAAACTCGAATGACTGGACAGGCGAGACATTGATTTGCTCGATGGTGTTCCGCTCCTTCTCCCGGACGATCGACAGCGAGGTGGCAATCACTCCGGTAATGGCGAGAATGAAGGCAATAAGCCCCGGCACGAGGAATTTGGCGCTCTTGAGCTCAGGATTGTACCAGATGCGCCCCTCATAGCGAATCGGTATGTAGCTGCCTCGACCGATCTTGGTGAGATTGTCCAGAATGATCTTCTGAGAGTATTGCATCGTCACGGCTTGAGCGTACCCAACGACGGTCGTCGCCGCACTTGCCTCCATGCCATCCACGAGAATCTGCACGGTAGCTCTCTCATTCGCGAGGAGACGCGAGGAGAAGTCAGCAGGCACGACGATGACGATCCGGACATGCCCGTCGTCGATCAAGCGCGTCGCCTCCTCCGAAGTGTTCAAATTTTGGACGTAATCAAAGTAGCCCGACGTGACAAACGAGTTAATGAATTCTCTCGATCGAGCGCTCTTCTCTCGATCGAGGACAGCGGCCTTAATGTGGGTGACATCGAAATTCAGGGCATACCCATTCAACAGAAGCAGGCCAGCAGGCACGACGGTCAACACCAGAAGCACACGCTTGTCCCGCCTGATGTGCCTGAACTCCTTCTTGATAATTGTCAGCATCCGTCGAATCATAGAGAGGTCCCTCACGCCGCCTTCTTTGCCTCTTGGTCGAGCAGATAGATAAAGACATCTTCGAGCGAAGGCACGATCGTCTCAACACGATGGACGCCGATGCCGTTCTCCTTCAAGAGACGCCGGATCTCCGCGCGGGCCTGTTGTTCCTCGCGAACGCTGACATGGAGATTCGTCCCGAAGACCGATGTTTCAATCGCCCACGGTTCCTTTTCAATTCTGGACATCGCCTCAACGGCATTTGAACATTGAACTTCAAGGATGGGCGTCCTGATGTGATCCCTCTTCAACTCCTTCGGGCTCCCTGCGGCGATGATCTTTCCAGCGTTGATGAGTATGATATCGTTACAGTATTCCGCCTCCTCCATGTAGTGCGTCGTCACCAACACGGTGACCCCATCGGCGGAGAGATCGTTGATCAGCTCCCAGAACTTTCTGCGCATCAAAGGATCAACTCCGCTCGTCGGTTCATCGAGGAAAACGATCCTGGGACGATGGAGCACCGCACAGCCAAGCGCAAGCCTCTGTTTCCAGCCCCCGGAGAGCGTACCGGTGATACTCTTCTCGCGGCCACGCAGATTCGCGATGTCCAGCACCCACTCTTTTTTCTTGGCGACCTCGCCGTTCGTCAACCCATAGACCTTGCCAAAAAAGTTGATGTTCTCCTCGACGGTCAGATCTTCGTAAAGCGAGAAACGCTGAGACATGTAGCCGATAGTTTCCTTGACCTTTTCCGGTTCCCTGTTGATATCGTAGCCGCCGACGCGAGCCGTCCCTTCTGTTGACTGCAGCAAACCGCACAACATCCGGATTGTGGTCGATTTTCCCGCTCCATTTGCGCCAAGGAAGCCGTAGATCTCCCCCTGTCTGACCTCGAAGCTGATGTGGTCGACGGCACAAAACTTCCCAAAACACTTCGTTAGACGCTCAACCTCTATTGCGTTCATCACAATGCGATCAATTGTGGATGGATTCACCCGATTGCGGTCTATTCTGCCACTCCGACAGCTTTTTCCAATCTTGCCTCGGCAAGCCCATATTCAACGAGCGCTTGCGTCAGCTGGAGCTTCGACTGCAGGAGCGCAACCTCAGCATCCAACAGCTCGGAGTTTGTGGTCAATCCTGCTTTGAACTTCTCCGCTGTCACGCGATAGTTCTCGCTTGCCTGCTCAACGCCAAGCTCCGAGAGGCGAATTCTCTGCTTGGACTGATTGAACGCCAGATAGTTTTGAGTGACTTCAAGCGTGATGCCATCCCTCAGCGTCGACAGCACATCCTTTGTCTGCTCGTGCTGTGCCGTCGCCGCGTTCGTTTGGTGGAGAGACGTCAGATTGTTCCAGATGTCAAATTGAAGCGAGATGCCGATGTCCCACGAGTCCTTGAATTCGTCCTTTGCGGGAAAGATCCTCGGATTCGGCCTTGCATAGTAATAGCTTCCCGTCAGAAACACCTGGGGTAACCAGCCCCCCTTCGCTGCGGTGATGCCTGCGTCCGTTGCCTTGAGGCACCATTCCATGCCTTGGATCTCTGGCCGCTGCTCGAACGCTGCAGTGACGAGCTTGCTCACCTCTGGAAAGTCTTTGGTTTGCGAGGTCGGCGACGACGCAAGATCGACCTCCGTCTCGAGAGGGAGACCGATGGTTGAGTTGAATGCAAGCATTGCGAGTTGCGCATTGTTCCCTGCGTCGCTTTGCAGGATCTTGGAGTTCGAAAGCTGAACCTGGACCTTCAGCACATCGTTCCTTGTTGCCATCCCTTGCTTCAGGAGGTTTTCTACATCCATCAGATGTGCGGTGATCTGGTTGACGTTTTCGTCCGCGAGGCGTTTGACTTCCCGTGCGCGATAGAGATTCCAGTAGGCAGCTTTGATGTTGTAGATCAGTTCCGCTCTATCCTTGGCGAGATCGTGCCGCGAGGCTTCGGCCTGGAACTCGGCGTTGTCTGCCGCGGCCTGCAATTTCCAGCCTGTGAAGAGCGGTTGCTGCAACGTTGCCCGCGCATTGTAGGTATTCAGAACTATTGGAAAGATGACAACGTTGCCAGGGATCGGAATCCTGAATTCAGGAACCGAGCTGAGTTTCTGGTAGGCGGCCTGCACGCGCACGGAAGGATAGAGCGTTGCCGCAGCTTCACTTGCTTTCGCATCAGCATATTCTGCCCTCATCTGCGACGCGTGCAATACCTTGCTGTTCTCCAGTCCGATCCGGATGCTCTCTTCGATCGTGAAACTCCTCTGCTGCGCAGGGAGTTGCCGCACCAACACGATGGCAATGAGAACAGCGACAGCGTTCAACCGGTTGTTCATGGCTTCGGTGTAACCTCGCTTTCTTGTTGGGCTCCTCGTTGGGATAAGAGAGAGATGAAGACATTCTCCAGAGAAGGTGAAATCGTTCTCCAGTCTGAGACATCGATGGAATTCTTCTTGAGCGCGGCGATCACCGTGGTGATATCGCGCTCCTCGTTGTGTACAAGCACATTGAGACGATCGCCAAAAGCCTGGACTTCACGCACTGACTCGAGAGATTTCAGAAGGTTGAACGACCTGCGGATCTCGGAACAGACGATCTCTACGGTCGTGCCCTTGACGATTGCCTTCAGATTGTCAGGCGTGTCCGCCATCAGAATTCTCCCCTCATTCATCAGCGCCACCCGTGAACAGCGTTCAGCCTCGTCGAGGTACGGCGTCGTCATCAGAATCGTAATGCCCTCCTTCAGGAGCCCCGAGAGGATCTTCCAGAAATCCCGCCGGGACACTGGATCGACGCCGGCAGTGGGCTCGTCCAGAAAAATCACATCCGGCGTGTGGATGAGCGTGCATGCCAGAGCAAGCTTCTGTTTCATCCCGCCGGAGAGCGTCTCGGCGAACCGGCCCCGAAATGCCGTCAGCCGGGTGAATTCCAGCAGCTCATTCCGACGATGCTCGTACTCACGGACGTTGTGGATCTCCGCGAAGAACTCGATGTTTTCGTCAACGGTGAGATCTCCGTACAGACTGAATTTCTGGGACAGATAACCAATTCTCTTCTTGACCTCCGTTGGCTGCTTCTGGACATCGAATCCACAAACCGCGAGAGCCCCTGACGTCGGCTTGACGATGCCGCAAAGCATTCGAATCGTCGTCGTCTTTCCGGCTCCATCCGGACCGACAAGCGCAAACATCTCTCCCCGTCCCACCTCGAGCGATATGGCATCAACCGCGAGGTGACGGTCGAACCGTTTGGAAACCGAGTGGAGCTCGATTGCGTTCATGGTCTCGATCCTCGCTAACGGATATACGCGTCTGCCGGCATGCCGGATTTCAGAATCCCCTCCGCGTTATCCACCTCTAGCTTCACACCGAACACCAGCTTCGTCCGGTCTTCTTTCGTTTGTACATTCTTCGGGGTGAATTCCGCGTTCGGTGAAATGTAAATTACCTTCCCGGGAAATGATTTGTCCGGGTACGTGTCGATCACAACATCCGCTGGTCCGCCGAGCTGGACTTTGCCAAGCTCTCTCTCGCTGACATAGATCATGAGGTTGAGTCTCTCCAACCGTGCG
Organism: uncultured Ignavibacteriaceae bacterium; assembly: GCA_964614245.1. Taxonomy (GTDB): domain Bacteria; phylum Bacteroidota; class Ignavibacteria; order UBA10030; family UBA10030; genus VGWB01. The sequence goes on along the minus strand of CAZTKU010000035.1, from coordinate 7,215 downwards.
ATGGTGGCCACAACGGAACCGACACCAATCAATTCCCCTTCCTCGACCGGCTTGTGAGTAATGGTGCCGGCAACCGGGGCAAGGACCGCGGCGTCCGACAGCTGCTTGTGCAATAAGTCGGCGGAGGCTTTGGCCTGGCTCAGGCGGGCTTTTGCCGCTGAAAGGTCTTCGGGTCTTGCAAACCGCTGAAGCTTCTGCAAGCTCTCTTTTGCCGAATTCACTTGTGCCTTGGCAATCGTATGGCGGGACTCCGCTTCATCGAATTGCCGTCGCGTCACCGTGTTGGACGCAAGCAGTTCTTTCATCCTTGCATAGTCATTACTCGCGATCTTGAACGATGCTTCCGCCTGACGTAAAGCTTCTTCTGCAAGGCGAAGGTCCTCCGAGCGCGCCCCGTTCAGGAGCAACCGGTACTGAGCCTCAGCCAGCTCGACGCCTGCTAGGGCCTGTTTCCACTGCAGCTCGGGGGTCGAGCGATCAAGCACCACAAGAGTGTCACCGACACGCACGTGCTGTCCCTCCTGGAAATAGATCCTTTCGACTTGCCCCGGGACTTTCGCGCTCACCTTCACCTCTGTCGCTTCGAGAGTGCCGCTTGCTTCGATGGAACCTTTGTGGCTGTTGCCACAACCCTGCCAGATGAGGGTCATCAGGAGTGGTAGAATGACACGAACGGTTTTCATAGGAACCTTCATACAGGATGAGTAGTGTCAGATTGGTTTGTCAAACAGATGAAACCCTTTTCTTGCATCGTCCGTCAGCGCCCCCTCAAAAAGAACTCTGAATATTGTGCGAAACGCGTCTTCCGTGGAGAATGCATTCTGACTCAGCACTTCCGGGTTGACAATCCCCTGGACAGCACTGATCAACATGAAGATCAGAACCTGATCATGGACGTCATCACGGAACACCTTTTCCGCGCGCGCTTGCTGGATCATTGCGGCGAGCTTCCTGAGGACGTGCTCCCGTCGGAACTCCTCCAATTCCTTCCAGAGCGCAGGAGTGAATCTCTGCATATCATTGACGCACGATCTGCTAATTCGCCCCACGAATTTCCCCAGCATCATCAACGCCTCCGCCAATTTCTCTGCAAAGGGCTTGTCCGAGGAAACGATTTGCTGCAACTCTTGGTCTATCATGCGCATGTTCAAGTGAACCGCAGCGCGCATGAGTTCTTCCTTGCTCGGGTAGAATTTGTAGAGCGTCTTCTTGCTGATTCCGAGGTCCAAGGCGATTTCATCAATCGTGACTTTGCTGAACCCCATTTGCAAAAATTTGTCACGGGCGTGAAGCAGAATTCTCTCTCGCGTTTCTAAATCTGATGCCATATTCGATGTCCTAGGAAACTCTTATAGTATCAAGAGTTTCCTACATTGGAATATCTAGATATTTTCGATGATTCTGCTGACATGAGGTTGTGAATCTCCGGAGACTATTATCGTATTCCTGGTTTCCAAAGTAGGAAACTTTTATTCCTGTGTCAAGGAGAATCTTTCGGGCTCGGCTTCGTGCGTGATCTTCCCCCGAACTTAGACGGAGGGAAGGCTTCTGTCTTATTCCCAAGAACGGGAAAGGCAACCAAGCCCAGAATGTGCCCTAACTACCTTGAGTTCAAGGAGATTGGTGTGCCTGCGCGTGTGGAGGACGGAGACAGCTAGAGTGAAGAGACTTCGAAACGTGCTGTCTGCCCAGAGGTGTGAACGTGAGGGGTCTTCTGCTCGGTCTTCCTTCGAGTTACGAGCGGTCCATCTGCTTCTTGAGCTCCGCGAGCTTTTGCAGCGCCTCGAGCGGCGTCATCTTCTCAACGTCCAGCTTCCGGAGCTCATCCCGGAGGTGATCATCTTTCATTTCGAAGAGCGTCATCTGGATGTCGGGTGGAGGGATTCTTCCTTTGATCTTCTTGCCGGTTGAATACACATTCAATTCGGAGTCCTCGAGATTCATGAGTATGCTCTTCGCTCGGTCGGTCACCTCTTCCGGCAAGCCCGCCATCTGCGCGACCTGAATCCCGTAGGAGTGATCAGCAAAGCCCGGAACCACCTTATGCAAGAAGATCACCTTGTCTCCGTACTCGCGGACGTCAACCTTGTAGTTCTTGATGCGTGGGAAGAGTTCGGCGAGCTCGTTCAGCTCGTGGTAGTGAGTGGCAAAAAGCGTCTTGGCTCCAATCCGAGCGTGAAGGTACTCGGTCAATGCCCATGCGATGCTGATACCGTCAAATGTGCTCGTTCCGCGGCCGATCTCATCGAGCAGGATGAGGCTTCGTTCCGTCGCTGTGTTGACGATGTTTGCCGCCTCGTGCATCTCGACGAGGAATGTGCTCTCCCCGGATGCAATATTATCGCTTGCGCCCACGCGAGTGTAAATCCGGTCAACGATGCCGACACGCGCCTCGGACGCCGGTACAAAGCTCCCCGTCTGTGCCAGCAGCACGATCAAGCCCACCTGGCGAAGATAGCTGGATTTGCCGCTCATGTTTGGACCAGTGACGATAAGGATTTGGTCCTGCTCTGTATCCATCACTGTGCTGTTGGGTGTGTAGCGCTCCCCCGGTGGTAGCAGCCGCTCGATGACCGGGTGCCGTCCGTCCTTGATTTCGAGCCTCAGCGACTCATCAACATCTGGACAGACATAGGTGTTTTCAACCGCGACGTCCGCCAGCGAGATGAAACAGTCAAGCGTTGCCAGCACATGAGCGTTTTCAAGAATCGTCGTCGACTCCTCCGCCACCGCAATTCGAACCTCGTTGAACAGACGCGTTTCCAGAGCGAGGATTTTCTCTTCCGCGTGGAGAACCTTCTCCTCGTACTCTTTCAGCTCGGGGGTCACGTACCGCTCTGCGTTCGTCAGGGTCTGCTTCCGGATGTAATCGACCGGCACCTTGTCCTTGTGCGTGTTCGTAATCTCAATGTAGTACCCAAAAACATTGTTGTAACCCACCTTAAGCGAAGGTATCCCTGTGCGCAGCCTCTCCTGCTGTTGAAGCTTTGCGATCCAGTCTTTCCCGCTGAAAGCAACCGACCGTAGATCGTCGAGTTCGGCATTGTATCCTCTGCGGATGACGCCGCCATCGGAAAGCGCGAGCGGCGGATCATCTTCGATGGCATCGTGAATCTTCCGCACAATTTCCAGTGATGGATTCAAGCGAGCGTGCAAGTCCTTCATCGTCGACGAAACCATTGCCGCAAGGTGAGATTTGACCGTCGGGACCAGCGAAAGGTATCGTTCGAGCTGCTTGAGCTCGCGGGGGTTCGCTCGACCGGTTGCGATCTTGGCCATCAACCGCTCGAGATCGCCGACCTGGCCTAGTACGTCCCGAGACTTGTTTCGCACCGTATCGTTGCCAAACAGCTCTTTGACTGCCTCGAGCCGCTTCTGAATCGGGACAAGTTTCTTCAGCGGACGGTTGATCCATGCTTTCAGGAGCCTCCCTCCCATTGGTGTCTGCGTCCGATCGATGACCGAGAAGAGAGTCCCATCCGCCTGACCGGATATTGATGATGTGATCTCAAGGTTTCGCTTCGTGGATCCGTCAAGAACAATGTAGTCGTTTGTGTCGAATGGCGTGAGCTTTTTGATGTGCGGCAGATTTGCTTTTTGGGTTTCCTGCAGGTAATTCATTACCGCTCCCGCAGCGACAATGCCAACCTTGAGCTCCTCCACACCAAATCCCTTCAGCGACTGCGTCTTGAAATGGTTGACGAGTAACTCATATCCGTAGTCAACGTTGAAGACCCAGTCATCCACCTTCGTGTACAAGCCGCGAAACTGTGCTTTGAGCAGGCTTTGAATCGTCTCCAGATCCCGCTTCTGAACAAGGAGCTCAGCCGGCTGCAGCGTGGCTATCTGTTCATAGAGATTCTTCAGCGGGAACTCGCTGACACCAAATTCTGCGGTGGAGACGTCAATGAAGGCAAAGCCGATGAACTGCTCTCCCGTCGCCAGCGGCGATGGCAGCGCGAGCGCGGCCAGGTAGTTGTTCTGCTTCTGCTCGAGCACTTTCTCCGAAAACGCCACGCCGGGAGTCACAACCTCGATCACGTCCCTTTTCACAATTCCCTTTGCCAGCTTTGGGTCTTCCAGCTGCTCGCAGATGGCGACTCGGTGTCCTGCCTTGAGAAGCTTTGGCAGATACGTGTCCAGAGCGTGATGCGGGAATCCGGCGAGCGGGACCTCTCCGGCAGCACCGTTTCCCCGCCTGGTAAGCGTAATGCCCAGGACTCTTGCCGCGATCTTTGCGTCCTCCTCGAAGGTTTCGTAGAAATCCCCCATGCGAAAGAGAAGAATCGTATCAGGATGCTTCGCTTTCACCTGCAGGTATTGTTTCATCAATGGAGTAGACATGAAGAGAATTCAAAAATCAAAAGGAAAAATGAAAAAATGGAGGAGCGAGATTGGTGACGGGTACTGCTCATTCCGGGTCTTTGTCGTTTATGCTCAGAAGCACCTTGGCAAGCCACTTGCGTAAAGATACTGAATGTTCGAGACGGAGACAACCTTGCCATCCTTGGGAATTCGACTCGAGTCCGTTGTTGATATTTCATCAAACTTTGTCTAGGTTTTGCGGAATCGCCACAACAGGAATGAAGCGACAATGGGTTTCTACCCTCAGCCGAACCTCTGGCAGTGCGGGCCATTTGCACTGAAACACGCCCTCGTGACACTCGGGATCTCCGCAAACGAAGACGCGATATCTGCTCTTGCGGGCACCCGATGGTGGTCCGGCACGGATGAATTCCAGCTGGCAAAAGCAGCTCGAAAATTCGGCTGCGACCTCCTCATGACACGTCGATACGATGCTTACACGGCACGGAGGGAACTGATCTCGTACCTGAGGCGCGGGATTCCTGCTCTGTTGTGCGTACAAGAATGGACGCACTGGGTCACCGCTGTGAAGGAAGAAAAGGGAAAATTCATACTGCTCGACAGCAAGGACAAAGCCGTCCTGACTATCCTTTCGTGGCGTGATCTGAAAAAGGAGTGGGCGTACCACGAAAAAGATCGAATGGACAAGACCGCCGTGCAGACGATTTTCGATTTTCATCCGGTGGTGCCCCGCTTTCGTGTACGGACAAAAGCGAAATTCTCCTTGGCACGTGCTGACGATCTCCGCAAACCCGCGAATCGCGGATTTGCTAGGTTGTGGGATCAGTACCTGGCGGATCTCCTCAACCTGTGCAAACCTCGAACGCCATTGAGTGAGAGAGTGATCTCGCTCGGCGAATTCCTTCGCCGTCACCAAGCGATGATCCTTGACCAGGTTGATCTCTGGCATGGATGGATCGAGCGAAGTCAGGCCACGAGAATTCTCAACCACCTGCATTTCATGGCAGACACATACGGCCTGGTGATTCCGGCCCACGATGAAAAGCGTGCCATTGCGGGCCTTACCGCCATCCTCACGCTGTGGGCAGCGAGCGAGTTTGGCGTCCTCCCCGTGTACCGACCTCGGCCAAAGAGAAGAAAGCGCTGACGATCCACCAACTCATCTCCTCACCGTGAGCATCGGGACCAACCTCTCAGGAAAGTCCTGAAGCCTGTCGGCTCCCAGTCGCTCCATTTCGCTCTTCGATGCGACGAGGGTCGACCGAAGATCATCAACATCAATCCCAAGAAAGCGACCGGAAAACAACTCGAGTTTCTTCAGAGCCTTGTCGAAGTTGTTACGTGCCCCGACGTACCTCCGTTTCACGAGAACAAGATGATACGCTGCTGCAGCCTGGATGATCGCTTGAAAGAAGATCCTGCTGTCTTCTTCGCGAATCTTCCAGACGTCTTCCCATGCCTCGTGGGCTTCCCAGAATTTCCGCTTGTTGAAGAGAGCCACACCTTCAAAGAACCTCTTCCACTCGTCACTTGTCAACTTCAGCTCCCTGAGATCGGAACGGACAATTTCTTCCACCCGCTTCTTCTTGATTGGTTTCACCCGCGACTCCCTAGCATGCGATGTGCGCCAAAAGACAAATCCCGCCTACATGGCGGGATTTTCGAAAAGCACAGGTAGACTTCTTGCTGCGGCTGCTCTAGTACAGGAACATCGGTTTATTGAGGAGGTGGGCGACTTTCGGCCGGTAGTTCTCGGCATCATAAAGCTCATTCACGTCGACCCGCTTCACCCCTTGGGTAAGTGTTTCGATCGGCACCGTCGTATATTTTCCTTCACGAAGTGCCACCATTTTGCCGAATTGCTTTTTCAATGCGAGATCTGTCGCGAGGTTTGCATAGCTTATTGCAACCATACGATCAAGAGCATCCGGCTCGCCGCTGCGCATCAGATAGGCCACCTGTTGATATACCGTGTGAACACCGAGTATCTTCTTCAACGCTTGTTCCGTGACAGCGCCAATACCGCCAAGCTTCTTATGTCCATACGCATCCTCTTCGCCGTACTCCACCACCTGGCCGCCAAGCAAATGCGCGCCCTCGGAGATCGTGATGACGGCGTAGTTGCTGGGGTTATGGGCCTTATCCTGGGCGACAAATCGGGCCAGCTTTTCGACATCGAACGGCACTTCGGATATGAGTGCACGATCCACACCCGCCAGATATGCCGAGATCAAAGAAGTCTCGCCGGAGTTTCTGCCGAACAACTCAACGACGGCAACGCGCTCGTGCGAGCCAGCGACCGTTCGGAGCGCTGTGATGAAATCGACGCTGCGCGTCACAGCCGTCGAAAAGCCGATGCAGTAGTCCGTACCGTAGACGTCATTATCCATCGTCTTGGGGATCGCAATCACCGGAAATCCTTCTTTGTGCAGGCGTACACCGTAGCTCTGCGTGTCATCGCCTCCAATCGTGATGAGGACATCGAGCTTCAATTGCTCGATCACCTTCAGAATGTGCTGCGTGAAATCGAGCTTGTCGTCCTTTCCCAACTTCTCGTGCTCGGGCTTCCTCAGAAAGGCGGGAATATCAGCTTTCTTCAGCTTGCCCGGGTTTGTTCTCGATGTGTGCAGAAACGTTCCGCCGGATCGGTCGATTGTTCGCGTATTCAGCTTGTTGAGATGGATGAAGTACTTACCCTCATTATCGGTCCGGCTGAAATCATAATCGAGAAGCCCAGCCCATCCCTTTCGGATTCCGACAACCTCGGCCCCGTTGTCAATTGCACGGTACACAACAGCTTTGATACAGGGGTTCAAACCTGGGACATCACCCCCACCAGTGAGGACGCCAATTCTCATCGTTCGTATTCCTTTTGTTCGTTGTTATTTG
>CAZTKU010000034.1:0-20286 GCA_964614245.1 uncultured Ignavibacteriaceae bacterium | reverse complement strand
TATGCTCTTCCAACAATGCCCCGAATGAGCGTAGGTCTTTCTCGAGGGCGTTCGCCGCGGGGTTGCGAAAGCGATCAACGTACTCTTCCATCGTGCGATGCTCGAGAGTCAGCTCGTTGACCAGCGGACGACACGCTGCGATAGTCGAAGCGATCGGAAAAAGTGCCTTTTCTTCGGCCTCGAAGTGTCGACGCAAATGCTCGTCGTAGAACTCAGCAACGTAGCTTGCCTGCCAGCGGGGATTGTGAGACCACAGCCTCAACAATGCCTTCTTTCCTTGCTGCAGACGGAGGGCAAGCAGCAATCCTTGGTGATGATCACGGGCAAGGAGGACTAAGCTCTTATGTCGCTTCGCCATAGTGGCAAACGCCGTAATGAAATTCGTGCAACGGATGGATACGGGAGAAAGAGCTAACGCTTCTCGATGGGCAACCACGCTTGTCCGAGGGGACCGAGGTAGATCTGTCGTGGTCGGGCGATCTTTTGCTCCGGATCCAAAAGATGCTCCTGCCAGTGCGCGAGCCATCCGGCTGTCCGCGGTATGGCGAAGAGCACGGGGAAGATGGCCAAAGGAAATCCCATCGCTTCGTAGATGAGGCCGGAATAGAAATCCACGTTAGGATACAGCTTGCGCTTCACAAAGTACTCATCCTCCAACGCGATGCGCTCGAGTTCCAGTGCAATGTCGAGCTTTGGATTCTTACCTGTCACCTCGAACACTTCATAGGCGAGCTTCTTGATCACCTTTGCACGGGGGTCGTAGTTCTTGTACACACGATGGCCGAAGCCCATCAGCTTACGCTTCCCCTCCTTCACATCTTTTATCACGCCCGGCACTTTCTCGATCGATCCGATTTCGTCGAGCATGTGCAGCACGGCCTCGTTGGCGCCACCATGGAGGGGGCCCCAGAGCGCAGCCGCTGCTCCAGCGACTGCTGAGTAGGGATCGACATGCGAGCTTCCGATGCTGCGCATCGTGTTGGTGCTGCAGTTTTGTTCATGGTCAGCATGGAGGATGAAGAGCACGGTGAGAGCGCGATCAAGCGTGGGATGAATCCTGTACCGTGACTCCCCAATCTTGAACATCATGTTCAGGAAGTTGCCCGTATAGGACAGATCGTTGTCGGGATAGATGTACGGCATGCCTTTGGAGTGCCGGTAGGCGAACGCAGCGATGGTTGGCACTTTCCCGATCAGCCGATAGATTTGTTTTCGCCTCGCGACGGGATCCAGGATATCCTTTGCTTCCGGATAGAACGTGGAAAGTGCAGATATCGTGCTGATGCACATCCCCATGGGATGCGCATCGTATCGAAATCCCTCCATTAACTTCTTGATATTCTCATGCACGTACGTATGCATCTTGATGTTCTCTTGCCATTCCTCGAGTTGCGATTGGGTCGGGAGGTCGCCGTGCAGCAGGAGGTACGCGACCTCGAGAAACGACGTCGATCTGTCCGCAAGCTGTTCAATCGGATAGCCTCCATACTGCAAGACACCTTTCTCACCGTCGATGAACGTGATGCTGCTTTTTACGGCGGCGGTATTCATCAGGGCAGGATCATAGCTCAACATACCGAAATCATCATCCCTCACCTTTATCCGGCGCAGATCCATCGCTCTGATGGTGTCGTGCTCGATCGGTATCTCGTACGTCTTCCCAGTTCTATTGTCGATGATCGTGAGGCTATCCGGCATTTCCCGCTCCATGTCCTGTAGTCTTGTTCAGAAATTGTGGCACCTAAGAAACGAAAAAATTCTCAAATCTTCCACAGGGCAATTCAAGGCCGTGGGACCTTCGATGCTGATCCTTTGTCAATTCATGGAGTCCAGGCTCGACTCAACCTGAGCATTACCATGTGCGCGCGTTATGGTCGTGCCCGGCGAAGGAGACGAGTCCCTTCTCGCGCTTGGAGCTCGCAGTGCCTGCCAATTCAGAATGAGTGGATCACGAATCGAAAGCGCGTGTCTGTTTGACGATCATTTTCTCGGCGTGCGATTCCCATGACTGCTACCCATTTATTCATTCTGCCAAAAGGCCTTGGGGATTCCCGATTCTGAGAATTCAATCCGCCCATTTTCCGTGTTTTTTTGGCTTTCTCGTCAAAATGGAGGGAGTGGTGACTGGAATAGTTCTTGAAACCAGACGCCGCGAGTGAATCATCATCTCATTCCAGAAGAAAGGCAAGTACGACGATGTCAGACCAAGATTCAGTCTCGACCAAAAAGCGTCAGATGGTCACGATTGATGGGAACGAAGCTGCGGCGTACGTGGCCCATAAGACGAATGAAGTGATCGCCATTTACCCGATTACTCCGTCATCAGGTATGGGAGAGTGGTCGGATGAATGGTCCGCGCACGGGAGGAAGAACATCTGGGGAACGATCCCCTTCGTCATCGAGATGCAGAGTGAAGGGGGAGCATCCGGGGCTGTCCATGGAGCGCTTCAGACCGGTGCACTTTCAACGACGTTCACATCATCGCAGGGTCTTCTGTTGATGATTCCCAACATGTTCAAGATAGCGGGGGAGCTCACTTCCACCGTCTTTCACATCGCAGCGCGCACGGTAGCGACCCACGCGTTGTCGATTTTTGGTGATCACAGTGACGTGATGGCCGTCCGCTCGACCGGCTGGGCGATGCTCGCCTCGAATTCGATTCAAGAGATTATGGATTTTGCTTTGATTGCTCAGGCGGCGACTCTCGAGGCAAGGATCCCGTTTGTCCACTTCTTCGACGGTTTCCGCTCGTCACACGAAATAATGAAGATTGAGCAATTGGCGGACGAGGACATCCGCCAGATGCTTGATGATGAGCTCGTTCGGCAGCACCGTGCACGAGCCTTGTCTCCCGAACATCCGGTGCTGCGTGGCTCGGCCCAAAACCCCGACGTGTTCTTCCAGGCTCGAGAGACGGTCAATCCGTTTTATCTCGCCTGCCCGGGCATTGTGCAGAAGACGATGGACAAGTTCGCGCAGATCGTTGGCCGCCAGTACAAGCTTTTCCAGTACATTGGCGCACCTGACGCCGAGCGGGTCATCGTGATGATGGGTTCAGGGACTGAGGCTGCTCACGAGACCGTCGAGTATTTCGTTGCTCGAGGTGAGAAAGTCGGCCTGCTGAAGGTGCGTTTGTTCAGGCCGTTTTCCGTTGAGCATTTTGTCAATGCTCTTCCAAAGACTGTCAAGAGTATCGCCGTGCTCGATCGGACGAAGGAACCCGGCGCGACCGGAGAGCCGCTCTACATGGATGTGATCACGGCGTTGAACGAATCGCTGGCGAGCGGTTCTTCGCCGCTTCGGGCTATGCCGCGGGTCATTGGCGGCCGTTATGGCCTCTCATCGAAGGAATTCACACCCGCCCTTGTCAAGGCTGTTTTCGATGAGATCAAGAAAGAAAAGCCCAAGAACCACTTTACCGTCGGGATCAAGGATGATGTGACACACACGAGTCTGGAGTACGATCCCGAGTTCTCCGTCGAGCCGCAGGAGGTTGTGCGCTCAATCTTCTTCGGTCTCGGAGCAGACGGAACCGTCGGGGCGAACAAGAACTCCATCAAGATTATTGGTGAGGATACGGATTTCTACGCTCAGGGATACTTCGTCATCGACTCGAAGAAATCCGGATCGACGACTGTATCGCACTTGCGGTTTGGCCCGCGTCCCTTCCATTCTACCTATCTCGTGAACAAAGCGAATTTCGTGGCCTGCCATCAATGGTTCTTCTTGGAGAAGTTCGATGTATTGAAAGCAGCAGTTCCCGGCGGCACCTTCTTGCTGAACAGCATCTACGGTCCCGATGAAGTTTGGGATAAACTGCCGCTGCATATCCAGAAGGCTCTCATCGAAAAGAAACTGAAGTTCTATGTCATTGACGGCTATAAGGTGGCGCAGCAAACAGGCATGGGCGCTCGGGTCAACACGATCATGCAGACTTGCTTCTTCGCGATCTCGGGCGTGCTCCCGCGAGATCAAGCAATTGCTGCCATCAAAAACTCAATCAAGAAGACGTACGGCAAGAAAGGGGAGGAGGTTGTCAAGAAGAACTTCGCTGCGGTGGACCAAACGCTGGCCAACCTTTTCGAGGTAAAGGTGCGCGAGAAGGCAAGCAGCTCAATCTTGATGCCTCCAGTGGTTGCACCGGAGGCACCCGAATTCGTCCAGAAAGTCACGGCGAAGATCATTGCTGGGCAGGGAGACGAGCTCTCGGTAAGCCTCATGCCGAAGGATGGGACTTTCCCCACCGGCACGGCGCGGTGGGAGAAGCGGAACATCGCCCTTGAGATCCCAGTGTGGGAGCAGGAGATTTGCATTCAGTGCAACAAGTGCGTGCTGGTTTGTCCGCACGCGGCCATTCGTGTGAAGGTGTACGATCCGGCTTACCTCAGCCCTGCTCCGTCGACGTTCAAATCCATGGACTACAAGGGCACAGAGTACAAGGGGATGAAATACACTTTGCAGGTGGCTCCCGAGGACTGCACGGGCTGCGAGCTGTGTGTTGAGTACTGTCCGGCGAAGAGCAAGACCCAGGTGAAGGTCAAGGCCATCAACATGAAACCTCAACTGCCGATCCGCGAGGCGGAGCGCGCCAACTACGCGTTCTTCCTCGACATCCCCGAAGTCGATCGGAGGACTGTGAAAGTTGACACGGTCAAGGGATCGCAGTTCCTCCAGCCGCTCTTCGAGTACTCCGGTGCGTGCTCCGCTTGTGGTGAGACGCCGTATGTCAAACTCGTCAGTCAGATGTTCGGTGACCGTACGGTTGTTGCGAATGCGACAGGATGCTCGTCGATCTACGGCGGCAATCTACCAACGACACCGTGGACAACGAACGCCGAGGGGCGCGGTCCGGCGTGGTCGAACTCCCTCTTTGAGGACAACGCTGAGTTTGGACTGGGCATGAGACTGACGATTGACAAGCTGACCGAATTGGCGCGAGAGCTCGTTCAGAAGCTCGCAGGTCAGATCGGCCCTGAGTTGGTAAAGGGAATCCTGGAAGCCAACCAGGCTGATGAAGCCGGAATCTACGAGCAGCGAGGCCGTGTCAAGACCCTGAAGCAAAAACTCGTGGACATGAATGCGCCCGAGGCGAAGAATCTCCTGAGCATTGCGGATAACCTCGTGAAACGCAGCGTCTGGATTATCGGAGGCGACGGCTGGGCCTATGACATCGGCTACGGCGGACTCGACCACGTCCTTGCATCAGGCAGGAATGTGAACATTCTCGTTCTGGACACGGAGGTGTACTCCAACACGGGAGGGCAGATGTCGAAGGCGACCTTCCGCTCGGCAATTGCGAAGTTCGCGGCGGCGGGAAAACCGACCCAGAAGAAGGACCTGGCGCTCCTGGCGCTCACCTATGGCAACGTGTATGTAGCCAAGGTCGCTATGGGAGCGAACGACGCACAGACTGTTCGTGCGTTCCTCGAGGCCGAAGCATATAATGGTCCCTCATTGATCGTCGCCTACAGTCACTGCATTGCCCACGGCATCGACATGGCGAAGGGGATGACGAATCAGAAGCTTGCTGTGGAAACGGGCTACTTCCCGCTCTTCCGGTTCAATCCGCTGCTGGCGAAAGAAGGGAAGAACCCCTTCAAGCTGGATTCGAAAGCTCCCAAGCAGGCGCTTCGCGATTTCACGTCGCTTGAGACTCGATTCAACATGCTCGATAAGACGTATCCAGAGAGGGCGAAAGAGCTCATGGCGCTTGCGGCGGAAGACATCAAGAGGAGCTGGGAGATTTATGAACTCTTCGCGGGAGCGGGTGATGGGGCAAAGGAGAAGACCGGGGCAACTCCGGCGACGTAGAAGGGCACCACGTCAACCAGACATTCACTCTGTCATTGAATGAAGGAAATCGCACCATGGATCTCAGAACAACGTATTTGGGCTTGAAGCTGAAGAATCCCATCGTCCCGTCAGCGAGTCCGCTGTCCCGAAACCTTGACAGCATGAAAAGGCTCGAGGACGCGGGGGCTGCAGCGATCGTAATGTATTCGTTGTTTGAGGAGCAGGTAGAGCACGAGGCTGCGGAGCTCGAACATTACCTCGCTTATGGTACGCACGCCACCGCAGAAGCGCTCAACTACTTTCCAAATCCGGAAGAGTACAATCTTGGTCCCGATCAGTACGTTGAGCTCCTTCACCAGGCGAAGCAGTCGCTGGAAATCCCCGTGCTCGGAAGCCTGAACGGCATTTCCTCCGGAGGCTGGATCGATTGCGCCAAAAAAATGGAGCAAGCCGGTGCTGATGCCATCGAGCTCAACATCTACTACATCCCGACAGATCCCAATCTCATCAGTCAAGAAGTTGAAGATCGGTACGTGAACGTTCTTCACGCCGTCAAGCGAGCAGTGAACATCCCGGTGGCTGTCAAGTTGAGTCCGTTTTTCAGTTCGTTGTCAAACGTTGCTGTGAGGTTGGATCGAGCCGGCGCGAACGGCCTCGTGCTTTTCAATCGCTTCTATCAACCCGATCTGGATCTGGAGGCACTGGAGGTCAAGCCGAACGTTCTCCTCAGCACGTCCGATGCGATCCGTTTGCCACTGCGCTGGATCGCAATTTTGCATGGAATGGTCAAGACCAGCCTCGGAGCGACCAGTGGCATTCACACAGCGGAAGACGTCATCAAAATGGTTATGGTCGGCGCCGACGTGACGATGATGTGCTCGGCGCTCCTCAAGCACGGTCCCAAGCACATCACGGGCGTGCTCGAAGATGTCAATAAGTGGATGGTGGAGCATGAGTATCTTTCGGTCGAACAGATGAAGGGAAGTATGAGCCAGGCGTCGGTCGCAGATCCCTCCGCGTACGAGCGGGCGCAGTACATGAAGGCTCTCAATCGGTTCAAATAATCGCGAACTTCTGCACAAGAGCAGGACCAATGGCTCGCTCATCAAAACCAGCCATAGCGAAACCACGACAGGGCAGCCTGACAATCCGCAAGCTCCGCTCCGCGCTCAAGCGCATTGCGGAAACGTCGCCGAGGAGGTCATTCGAGGAGGGGGAGAGATACATCTGTTCCGTCTGCGACCTGCCTCTGAAATTATGCCTGGCAGATCCCACCAGAGAGTGTGCTTCTATGATCCTTGAAGGCACGGAACTCCAGGCTCTTCGTCGCGCGGCGAACGAGCTCATCTCTCGATGCCTAAGATGTGGTAGTGTTCTACCGAAGCGCGTGCTGCGGAAGCATCCGCTCGCCGAATTGTGTTCATCCTGCCAAAGTTCCTTCCGGAAGTCGAAATCACTTAAGCGTTCGAAAGGAGTTAGATCATGATACGGAAACAAGACGCACTCGATTACCATTCGCAGGGCAGACGCGGAAAGATCGAGGTTGTCACCACAAAGCCCTGCCAGACTCAGCGCGATCTCTCGCTGGCCTACACGCCAGGTGTCGCTGAGCCATGTCTGGATATCCACGCAAACCCGGACGATGCGTACCTCTACACGGCCAAAGGAAACCTTGTCGCTGTCGTGTCGAACGGGACGGCAGTGCTTGGCCTTGGGGACATTGGCGCGCTGGCTGGCAAACCCGTGATGGAAGGGAAAGGCGTCCTTTTCAAGCGGTTTGCTGACATCGACGTCTTCGATATCGAGCTCGATTCCCACGATGCCGACGACATTATCAAAGCCGTCAAGATGCTTGAGCCAACGTTTGGGGGCATTAATCTCGAAGACATCAAAGCGCCCGAGTGTTTCTATATTGAAGAAGAGCTGAAAAAGACCATGAACATCCCGGTTTTCCATGACGACCAGCATGGCACGGCAATCATCAGCGGTGCGGCTCTCGTGAACGCGCTGGAGCTGGCGGGCAAAAAGATCGAGAAAGTGAAAGTTGTGTTCAGCGGCGCGGGAGCGGCGGGAATAGCCTGTGCGAAGTTATACGAGAAGCTCGGCGTCAAGCACGAGAATATCATTCTCGTGGACACGAAAGGCGTTGTGTACAAGGGTCGCAAGGAGGGGATGAACAAATACAAGGAATGCTTCGCATCGGAAACGAACGCACGAACCCTGGCGCAAGCGATGAAGGGGGCGGACGTGTTCTGTGGGGTTTCCGCAAAAGGGATCGTGACGAAGGACATGGTCAAATCGATGGCAGACAAGCCAATTGTGTTTGCGATGGCGAACCCTGATCCGGAGATCACCTATGAGGATGCCACGAGCGTTCGCGATGACCTCATCATGGCGACTGGTCGCTCGGACTATCCCAACCAGGTGAACAACGTTCTCGGCTTCCCCTTTATCTTCCGCGGCACACTGGATTGTCGGGCGCGCATGATCAATGACGAGATGAAGATCGCGGCTTCCCGGGCGCTCTCAAAGTTGGCGAGAGAGGATGTGCCCGATTCCGTGATTCGCGCTTATGGAGGAAAGAAAATCGAATTCGGCAAGGATTACATCATCCCCAAGCCGTTTGATCCGCGCGTCTTGATCTGGGAAGCAACCGCCGTCGCGCAGGCGGCCATGGAGACCGGCGTCGCCCGTGTGCCGATCAAGGATTTTGAGGCCTACCGTGATTCGCTGGAAGCGAGACTTGGAAAGTCCCGTGAGATCATGCGGACCTTCATCCACAAGGCGCAGGCGGAACCCAAACGTATCGTTTTCCCCGAGGGCGAGGAGGAAAAGATCCTCCGTGCGGCACAGCTGATCATTGACGAAAAGATCGCGAAGCCGATCTTGCTCGGCAGTCGCACCTTGATCCAGCAGCGCATCGCTGACCTTGGGCTTGACCTGACTGGAGCGGAGATCATCAACCCCGGCAAGTCGCCACGCTTCGATGAGTACATCACTGCGTACTATGCGATGCGCCAGCGGAAGGGGCTGACGCGGTTCGACGCTGAGCATCAGATGAAGACGCACAACGTGTACGGAATGATGATGGTGGAAATGGATGACGCGGATGGATTGGTCTCCGGCCTTACGGCACACTACCCCGATACAGTGAGGCCGGCACTCCAAATCATCGGAAAACGCGAGGGAGCACGCAGGATCGCCGGTCTCTACATGATGGTCTTCAAGAACCAGACCGTTTTCATCGCCGACGCGACTGTGAACATTGAGCCGACGGCAGAAGATCTGGCTGAGATCGCCTTGCTCTCCGCCGAGAAAGTCCGTCAAATGGATATTGAGCCTCGCGTGGCCATGCTCTCCTTCAGCAACTTCGGTGGCACGAAGCATCCTCTGGCCGACAAGGTGAGGATGGCGACAGACATTGTGAAGAAGCGTGCTCCTGGTCTGATGATTGACGGGGAGATGCAGGCTGACACCGCGGTAGTACCTGATATCATTGCTGAGGTATATCCGTTCAGTGCACTGAAGGGTGCTGCGAACGTCTTGATCTGTCCAGATCTCACATCGGCAAACATCGGCTACAAGCTCCTGGCACGTCTGGGTGGGGCTGTCGCGATCGGTCCGATTCTGCTCGGTATTCGGAAACCGGTCTATCTCCTCATACCAGGCTGTGACGTTTCGGATATCGTCAACATCACTGCGATGGCGGTCTTTGAAGCTCAGTATCAAAGTCGGCCGGGGCAGAAGAGTGGAGAGGTCATTGAGCGATTCCGCGTCTCCCTGACCGGTGCAGAATCTCGTTGACCGAACGGAGGGAAAAGGATCGGTCCTAACGACAGCAGAACGAAAATAACTCATCCGATAAAACGCCGTCAATCCTGAAATGATTGATGCAGTCAGTTCATCTGCATCGACAGGGCTGATGGACAAACACCCATCTCATGGAGGAACTTCAAGCCATGAAGACCTGTAATAAGTTTCTGACATATCTCCTCGTGCTCTTGGTGGTCCTGCCACTTCTTTTGGTGGTGGGATGTCAAAAGAGGGATGAAGCGCAGGAGACGCAACAGCTCGTTACCTACGAGAACCTGCAAATAGCATACGGCGTCGCGATGAAGCGGGCACTCTGGTACAATCGCTTTGCCAAACAAGCTGAGAAAGAGGGCCTGTCAAATGTTGCGGTTCTCTTCCACGCCGTGTCTCTATCGGAGCAGATCCACGCAGACAACCACGCGAAGCTTCTCAAGAGCAAGGGAATCGAGCCCAGAGTTCTGCAGATTGATTCCGTCGCACCTGGTAAGGCTCGTCAGTATCTCAAGATGTCGGTTGGCAACGAGACTGTGCAGATCGAAGCGACATATCCGCCTATGATCCTCACTGCCGAGGCAGAGAAGTTCACCGAGGCCATGGAACAGTTTAAGAGCTCTCTCGAAGGCGACAAGCGGCACTATGAGCTCCTGAAATGGGCAGCGGACCGTGGAGGCGATGTGCCACGAGCGAGGCTTTTCCTGTGCCGGGAATGCGGCTACATCGTGACGTCGGAAAAGACCGAAGAGTGCCCCGCTTGCCACGCGAAGAAAGACAAGTTCGAGAAACTTTGAACGACGGTGTGCTGGAGAGAAGGACGTTTCTGCACGTGACGGGTCATTCACTGATGAATCTCCGGATGATTTCATGCCGACAACGCCGCTCTATAGAATAGAACGCGCCGGTATCGATCAAATAATCAGTTCGCTGTGGCAACAACATTTTACGGTCGTTGGTCCCACCGTTCGTGGTGCAGCAATCGAGCTGGACGAACTCCATTCGACATCAGACCTTCCCATCGGGTGGACCAACGAGCAGACGCCGGCACGGTATCGGTTGATCAAGCTGCCCGTTGAGTCACTCTTTGCCTACACCGTCAGCCCTCATTCCTGGAAGCGATATCTGTTTCCGCCGATTCTGAAATTGTTCTCGGCGCGAAAGGAGCGCAAAGGATTTCACATCGTGAGCGGCGGAAATGGAGCGGCCGGTACATCCATTCCGGACGCCGCAGACGAGGTGCGGCCGCATGCATTCCTCGGCGTCCGTTCGTGTGATCTGCATGCTTTGTCTGTTCAGGACAAGGTCTTTGGGAGTGGGGCATACCGGGATGAGTACTACCGACGCACGCGGGAGCAGACATGGATCATCGCCGTGAACTGCACTCTGGCAAGTGGGACATGTTTCTGCGTCTCGATGAAGACTGGGCCAAAAGCCTCCTCCGGCTTTGACCTTGCTCTGACCGAGGTGATCACTCAGCACGAGCATTATTTTCTCGTCGAGACCGGTAGCGATCGAGGTCGGAGGCTCCTCGAAGGCGTCGCTCATCGCCCTGCGGAGAGCGCTGAGGTGTCGATGGGCGAGGAGCTGGTTGAAAACGCTTCGCAGCAGATGGGTCGTTCTCTCGATACCGAGAACATTCAGGAGATCCTCTCTCAGAGCGCTGAACATCCGCGCTGGGATGTCGTTGCTGCGCGTTGCCTCACATGCGCGAACTGCACGATGGTTTGCCCGACATGCTTTTGCGCAACGGTGGAAGATGTCATTGATTTGAGCGGCACGAACGCGGAGCGCCTGCGGAAATGGGATTCGTGCTTCACGATGGATTTCTCCTATCTCCACGGAGGCAGCGTGCGCTCATCCGTCAAAGCCCGCTACCGCCATTGGCTCACGCACAAACTCGCATCCTGGATCGATCAATTTGGGACGTCCGGTTGCGTCGGCTGTGGCCGCTGCATCACCTGGTGTCCTGTCGGCATTGACATCACCGAAGAATACCGTGCAATTCGTGAGTCGTATGTAACGAATACCGCAACAAGCTCCACAAAGGAGGCAAACGATGGAAACGCTTGAACGCATTCTCGCGGAACACCCGTTCTTCAAAGACCTGAGCGAACCCTATCTGCAACTGGTGACGGGCTGCGCCTCAAATGTCCGATTTGAGCCCGAGAAGTTCATCTTCCGCGAGGGCGAAGAGGCAAACCAATTCTATCTGATACGTCAAGGCCGCGTGGCGCTGCAGATATTTGCGCCGGACAGGGGTCAGATTACTGTCGAGACTCTGGAAGAAGGAGATATTCTTGGGTGGTCGTGGCTTATCCCTCCGTACAACTGGCATTTCGACGCACGCGTGCTCGAGCTGACACGAGCAATTGCCTTGGACGGGAAATGTCTCCGGCGCAAATGCGAGGAAGATCACAATCTGGGATATGAGCTGCTGAAGCGGTTTGCGCACATCATCGAGCAACGATTGTCCTCCACCCGACTACAAGTGCTGGATATGTATGGTGCCTGATCTTGACGTCTCCGTAAGACCTGGTTCTGACATCGCTCGAGCGATGGTGCCGGATCTCTACGTCATCCAAAAGGTGCGGAAGGAGACCGACGATACGTTCACGCTCGAGCTGCAAGAAAAATCCGGTCGACACGCGCTTTCCTACGCACCCGGGCAGTTCAATATGGTGTACGTGTTTGGCGTCGGCGAGATACCGATCTCGATCAGCGGTGACCCTGCGAGCCCGGTTCTTGTGCATACGACGCGAGCGGTGGGGACTGTGACGCGCGTTATGGCCAGATTGCGAAGGGGGGACATGGTCGGACTGCGCGGCCCGTTTGGCACCGGCTGGCCCGTCCGCGAGGCACGTGGACATGATGTCGTGATCGTGGCAGGCGGAATCGGCTTGGCGCCGCTTCGGCCAACGCTGTATGAGGTGCTCTCGCATCGGAACGAGTTCGGAAAGGTCGTCCTCCTGTATGGGACCAGGACTCCATCCGACATACTTTTCCGGGAGGAGCTCGAACAGTGGCGCGCCCGATTCGACCTTGAGGTGCACGTCACTGTGGACCGCGCCGATAGTGGCTGGCGCGGCAATGTGGGTGTAGTCACGGCGCTCATTCACAAATCACCGTTCGACCCCGAGAAGACCATCGCCATGGTTTGTGGTCCCGAAATCATGATGCGGTTCACGGCTCTCGAAATGCAGAAACGGGGCGTGAGTTCTGATTCGATCTATCTCTCTCTGGAGCGGAACATGAAGTGCGGCAACGGGTTGTGCGGTCATTGTCAATTCGGGCCGTTTTTCGTGTGTAGGGATGGTCCGGTGTTTCGTTATAGCCGTATCAAGGATTTGATGGTCAAGAGGGAAATCTGATTCGTCAATTTTGTGGACGAACCCTGCAATGAAGAAAGAAAAGAAGCCGAAACTTGCCGTCTGGAAATTCTCGTCGTGTGATGGGTGTCAGCTGACCTTGCTGGATTGCGAAGACGAACTCCTGGCTGTCGCCGATCGTGTCGAGATCGCTAATTTTCCGGAAGCCTCGCGGCACGTGGTTCGTGGTCCATACGATCTTTCGCTCGTTGAAGGCTCAGTTACCACTCCTCATGACGCGGAACGGATCCACCAAGTTCGGCGCGCATCGAAATTCCTTGTGACGATCGGTGCTTGCGCTACAGCCGGAGGCATTCAGGCCCTCCGGAATTTCAAGGACGTGAAGGAATTCACCTCTATCGTCTATGCCAACCCCTCGTACATCGAGACGCTGAACAAGTCCACACCCATCGCCGACCACGTGTTTGTTGACTTTGAGCTTCGAGGCTGCCCGATCAGCAAGCAGCAGCTCGTCGAGGTTCTGAGCGCGTTTCTCAGTGGGCGACGACCCACAACACCCACCTACAGCGTCTGTCTGGAGTGTAAGCGGCGCGGCACCGTGTGCGGGCTTGTGACGCACGGTCCTCCCTGCATGGGCCCGGTCACGCAAGCGGGGTGTAACGCGCTCTGCCCGTTGTACCATCGCGGCTGCTACGGATGCTTCGGACCGAAGGAAACGCCCAACCCCTCGTCTCTGGCCTCTTATTGGAGAATTGCTGGAATGAAGAATGACGAGCTGCTCCGGCTTTATCGCAGCTACAATGCGTACGCCGAGGCGTTCCGAAAAGAGAGCGAGGCCCATGAAAAATAGGACGGTGAAAGTCGACTATCTTGCGCGAGTTGAAGGGGAGGGAGGCATACTGGTCAAGGTCAAGGACAGCTCTGTCACCGACGTGCAGTTCAACATCTTTGAGCCTCCCCGGTTCTTTGAAGCATTCTTGCGCGGACGACATTTCACCGAGGCACCGGATATCACCGCACGGATTTGTGGAATTTGTCCTGTTGCCTACGAGATGAGCTCCGTTCACGCGATGGAGAATGCATTTGGTGTGACCGTCGGCGGTCAACTTCGGGCGCTCCGGCGCCTGATCTATTGTGGGGAGTGGATCGAGAGCCACGCGTTGCATGTGTACATGCTGCACGCGCCCGATTTCCTTGGGTATGAAGATGTGATCCAGATGGCAAAGGACCACGGCGACGCAGTCAAGAAAGCTCTTCAGCTGAAGAAGGTCGGCAACGAGATTGTTGCTTTGCTCGGAGGCAGGGAAATCCATCCCATTAATCTCCGCGTCGGCGGATTCTACAAAGTCCCCACGAAACAGCAGCTGAATACGCTTGTGGATCGTTTGAAATGGGCATTGGAAGCGGCGCTGGATACCGTACGGTTGACAGCAACGTTCCCGTTCCCGGAGTTCGAGCGCGACTACGAATTTGTTGCCCTCAGACATGAAAATGAGTATCCCTTCAATGAAGGAAGACTCGTTTCGAATCGCGGGTTGAATATTGCGGTCAACGAATACGATGTTCACTTCATTGAAGACCATGTCGAATATTCCAACGCGCTTCATTCTGTCATGCGAGATCGAGGAGCCTACTTCGTCGGACCCCTTGCTCGCTTCAATTTGAACTTTGACCGACTCACGCCGACGGCGCAGGAAGCCGCCCGAGCTGCGGGGATTGCTCCCCCGTGTACCAATCCGTTCAAGAGCATCATCGTGCGAAGTGTGGAAACAGCATATGCGGTCGAAGAGGCGCTCCGCATCATCGGTGAATATGAAATGCCCGAGAGCGCTGTTGTCGACATCCATCCGCGATCCGGTGTCGGCTACGGGTGTACGGAGGCGCCGCGCGGCATCCTGTACCATCGTTACCGGCTGAACGATAAAGGATTGATCACGGATGCGAAGATCATTCCGCCGACGTCGCAGAACCAAAAGACAATGGAGCTTGATCTGCGGCACTTCGTTCCTGACCGCATGGAACTCCCGCAAGACAAGCTCACCTGGCAGTGCGAGCAAGTAATTCGTAATTACGATCCCTGCATCTCGTGCGCCACTCACTTCCTGCGCTTGGAGATTGAAGAACGGCGAGGTCGAGAGGCACCTGCCGGGCATGAAGTGCGGAGTGGAAAAGCTCATCATTGAAAACGTAGAACTCTCGAGCTGTCTGAGATCCAATTTGGAGGAGGTTAATTATGGCAAAGATGACTGACCTCATCCGGTACCTGAGCAGCAACAAGGTGGAATTTCAGGTACTGGAGCATGACCCGGCATTCTCCGCTCACGATGTGGCCGTCGTGACCCACATACCGGAGAGCGCAATGGCGAAAGCGATTCTGGTCCGCATCGACGATCATTTCTGGATGGCCGTGCTGCGGGCCGATCAGCGCATCAACCCACAGCTTGTCAAGCGCGCGTTTAGCGCAAAACACGTTCATCTCGCTCACGAAGAGGATCTCGGGACAATGTTCCCGGATTGTCAGATCGGGGCCATGCCACCCTTCGGCAACCTGTACGGATTACCCGTTCTCGTGGATGAATCGCTGGCGGAGGATGAAGAGATCGTCTTCAACGCGTGCACGCATACCAAAGCTATCCGAATGAAATTTAAGGATTTTCGCCGCCTCGTCAAGCCGGTCATAGGCGGTTTCTCAGAATCCCCTCACCTCATGGAGAATCGCGAATTCTGAGGAGGTGTACCAATGCCCATGTACGAATACCACTGCCTCGATTGCGACGAGATATTCTTGCTCGCGCTGACCTTCGAGGAGCACGATAAGCAAGGCGTGCCGGCGTGCCCCCACTGCGGCGGACGAAATGTGAAGCAGCACTTTTCCACCGTCTCGGTCGTGACATCAAAGAAGAGCTGAACGATATCATTTCGTGGCATAGCAAGTTTGCGCACTGATGTCGGACAGCGATTTATCTTACTCTCTTGGGAGTGAAAACAAACGTGCAATCTCGCATGCTCATCGTTGGAGTAGGAAACGAAGATCTCGGAGATGACGGGGTCGGGCTGGTCGTCGCTCGGCAGCTAAGCAAAGCCCTCGGAGGGCGCGTCCGCGTTGTTGAAGTTCGAGGAGAGTTAAATGAGTTGCTGAACATCTTTAGCAACTGCGAGAGAGCAATCATCATCGATGCGGCCAGATCAGGAGCTGCCCCCGGAAGCATCCACACATTTGATGCAGCGAGCAAGCCGATTCCAGTCTCATGGTTCCACCACTCCACGCATGCGTTCGGTGTGGCTGAGGCGCTTGAGCTCGCGAGGGTGTTGAACCGGATTCCAACCTCCGTCCTTCTCTATGGGATCGAGGGGAACCAATTCGACTTCGGTCGTTCGTTGAGTACTGAAGTGCAGGATGCTGCTGAAAAAGTCGTTGCCATGGTTCTCACGGAGGTGGGAAGCCCTGCAGTCCAGGAAAGAACAGAATAGCTCTACCGATCGAAAGATTTACTCTTCACGACTCTCTCCTTCAATTCGTCACGGGTGAGCGATCGATCATCGCTCGTGCACATACGACCATACGCTGAGATATTTTCTCCATCCTCTCATTCCGAGCGATCGGATGCCCGCCCCTGCAGATGGCGAGAAATTACGAGCAGTGCGAACGAAAGGTGATCATAGAAGGAAGGACTTATCATCATGAAGAAGCTTGATGCTACGGTCGGATTGTGGTCGACGACAATGATCACAGGCTTTACGTTTCTCTTTCTCGCGTCCATGATCATTTTCCCCATTGCTCCGTATCACGACTTGGTGTCGTACACGAGCAGCTATGGACTTGCGACGATCGTGCCCGCGATTCCAAGTCTCCTGGTGGCGCTCTCGCACATTCCGTTCCTTGCTTGCCTCTATTTCTTTGCTCGAGAAGACAAGAAGGCCTTTGCCGTGATCGGTGTGCTCTTTGGCGGGTGCTACGCGCTGCTCGCGTCTGTGAACTACTTCACTCAGATCACATTTGTGTTTCAGGCAATCACTTCGGGTCGCGCGGCGGAGGTTGAGGTATTTGTTCTGGACAATCCACATTCCTTCATCCTTGCACTGGATGCGCTCGCTTACACGTTTCTCTTCATCGCCTGCTTTTTCTGGGCGCGGTTGTTCACCGCCGGCACCCTCGATCGCTGGGTCAGAGGCCTCTTCTATTCATCAGGTTGCATAGGGATGATTGGCTCCATAGGGTACCTGATCGGCAACGAGAAGATGGTCTTGGGTATTACTCTAGCAGGAGTACCCTACCTTGTCACGATGGCACTTCTCATAGTCAGATTTGGACGGCTGAGAAAAGAGATTGCGGCATAGCTCGCTTTTGAGTACCATAGGGATGGGCGTTCCCGAAGGAGACGCTTTCATGAGCGAGGAATTCACCCACACTGTTCTCGGAAGCACTGGCATCCGTGTTCATCGACTCGGCCTCTCGGCAACCTACCGACCCGGCAAGCGCACAATCCACCGAGCGATCGATGAAGGCGTGAACTTCTTTTTTGGCTTCGGGGTCGACACGCAGCTGACCAGCGTCCTGCGGGATGTCTTCAAGTCAAACCGGGATCGCTACGTCCTCGCCACCGGTGCGTACAACCTCCTCATCGGCTATCCGAATCTCCGTCGCAGTCTCGAAAAACGGTTGAGACAATTCCGCACGGACTACATCGACGCGTTCCTCTTCCTGGGCGTGACAAATCCCAAACATTTTCCTGACAGGGCTCGAGAAGAGCTCTATCGATTTCGAGAGGAGGGGAAAGTACGATCCATCGGTATGTCGTGTCACGACAGGAAGTTCATTGGCAGGTTGGCAGCTGAAGGAGCTTTGGATGTTTTCATGTTGCGCTACAACGCAGCGCATCGTGGGGCGGAACGGGATATTTTTCCCAATCTCAACAACCATAATCCCGGTGTTGTCGCGTACACAGCGACTCGTTGGACATTTCTGATGAGAAGACCAAAGGGCTGGCCGACCGATGGACGTATACCGACGGCCGGTATGTGTTATCGCTTCGTGCTTTCTCATCCGAATGTTCACGTTTGTGTGACCGCGCCGACAAACCAGAAACAGCTCGAGGAAAATATCGCCGCGCTTCACGAGGGGCCATTGAATGAGGAAGATACGCAATTCATGAAGAAGTTCGGTGACACCGTTTACCTATCCCGCAAATGGTTCATGTAGGCGGGAAGTCCTTTGTGCTTCTCCATCCACCCTCGCCACGACCGCCGAAAGCAGGCCGTACCATGAAAGCACTTCTTGTTTATCCCAAGTACCCTGATACATTCTGGAGCTATCGCCACGCGCTGAAATTCGTCTCGAAGAAGGCGAGCTTCCCACCATTGGGATTGCTCACGGTGGCGGCAATGCTTCCGGGAAAGTGGGAGAAAAAGCTGGTTGATTGTAATGTACGATCGTTAGAGGACAAGGATCTTCTCTCTGCTGATGCCGTGTTCCTCAGTGCTATGTCGATTCAGAAGGAATCAGCCCAACAGATCATCCAACGGTGCAGGGACCTCGGAAAGAAAATTGTAGCAGGTGGACCGCTCTTCACGTCGAACTTTGATGAATTTCCAGAGGTCGACCATCTCGTGCTGAACGAGGCGGAGTTGACACTTCCGCCATTCTTGAAGGACTTTGAACGGGGAGAAGCGCAGCATCTGTACACATCCCAGGAGTGGGCAGATGTTACCACCACGCCCATTCCTCAGTGGGGGCTGATAAAGGTGAAAGAGTATGGCTCCATGAATGTCCAATACTCTCGGGGTTGCCCCTATGATTGTGAGTTCTGCGACATCACCGTACTCTACGGTCGCGTCCCTCGGACCAAATCGGGGCATCAGGTCATCGCTGAACTGGAAGCCCTCTACAAGCGCGGGTGGAGAGGCGGGGTTTTCGTCGTCGATGACAATTTCATTGGAAACAAGCGGAAGCTGCGAGAGGAAATCCTCCCGTCCATCATTCATTGGATGGACGAGCGGGGACATCCCTTCACGCTCAACACTGAAGCTTCCATCAATCTCGCCGATGACGAGGATTTGATGCGCTTGATGGCGCGGGCAGGCTTCGATGCTGTGTTTGTCGGGATTGAATCCACAAATGAAGCGAGCCTCGTCGAGTGCAAGAAGGTCACCAACAAGAACCGTGATCTTGTTGCGTCGGTGAAAAAGATCCACAAATTCAGTCTTCAGGTTCAGGGCGGATTCATCGTTGGCTTCGATCAGGATCCGGCTTCGATTTTCGATCGACTCATTCAATTCATACAGGAGACGGGCATCATCTCAGCCATGGTTGGACTCTTGAATGCTCCGCGCGGCACGAAGCTGTATCAGAGGCTTCTCCAAGAAGGCAGGCTGTTGACCTCGATGTCGGGCAATAACACCGACTTCTCGATGAATTTCATTCCTAAAATGAACTACGAAGCGCTCATCAACGGCTATCGAAAGATACTCACTGAGATCTACTCTCCGAAGCAGTACTATGCGCGAGTGAAGAAGTTTTTGAAAGAGTATAAACCCACCCAAGTCAAAGTCTTCCACTTCAGGTTTGACCACGTCAAGGCACTTGTGAAATCCGCCGTGGTGCTGGGAGTTGTCGGTAAGGAGCGAATCTATTACTGGAGACTATTCTTCTGGTCACTGTTCACCCGTCCGCGGATGTTCCCACTTGCTATCACGTTCGCGATCTACGGATTTCATTTCCGGAAAGTCTTCGAGCAGTACGTCACCCGGCTCCAGTGAGTCGCAATTGACACCGCATCTCTGACCCCATCCTTTTCTTTGGTCCCTGCCGTTGCTATTTGCGGCAAGGCGTACAATCCGCTGCTTCCATATTTGAGAAATGCTGGGCGGGATCGCATCAGCGCTGAAGGACTTACTAACCTTGGGGTTCCGACCTGTCATCCGGCGGAAAGATTTGGCACAATCCGTTTCGCATTTGACGATCCTTGAGTGTTCTAAGGTCCTATCCCAAAACCCCTCGCTGATTCTTGAAAACGGAGATGCCCGAGCCCGATGCATATCATCGCTTGCCTGCCGAAGATTCTCGCACTCCTCACATCGTCCTGCATCGAATCTCTTCAACTCGTATATTTGTGTCAATACACAAAACGACCTTCACATTCATTTCGACGTTCCCGCATAACGGAAGGGAGTCTGCCAGCTTGTCCTCGTCCGATGAGGCGTCGCACTAGGGAATAGGAACACTTGGTGATGGTTCTTCAGATCGCTCTCATTCTTGTCGGGTTGCTCTTCCTCCTCAGGGCGTTGAACTTGATTCTCGCGCTCCGTTGGTACAACAATCCGAGGCCGCCGGGGACCGTCGCATCGGTTCAAGGCAAACAGT
>CAZTKU010000033.1:0-20411 GCA_964614245.1 uncultured Ignavibacteriaceae bacterium | reverse complement strand
TTTGCTGACAGGAAGACAACGAACAACAATGACTACTATCCCGATCCCATTGTCGGCAAGAAGCCTGACCTTCCGAATGGATTCTCTTTCATCAGTGAGCCGTTCAATGAGCCGGTCTCCGTTGACGGCACATTTTCGGGTGAACTCAAGGCGAGCATTAACAAAAAGGACATGGACATCGGCGTGGTGTTATATGAGCTCATGCCAAACGGCGAGCTATTTCACTTGTCTTACTTTCTAGGTCGCGCCAGCTACGCAAGAGACATGAGCGTCAGGAAACTGTTAACGCCCGACAAAGTGGAATCAATTCCGTTTGAGAGAACGCGGATGGTGAGTCGTCAGCTCAGCAAGGGCAGTCGCTTGCTTGTCGTATTAAATGTGAACAAGAATCCTTACGCCCAAGTTAATTATGGCACCGACAAAGATGTAAGCGATGAGGACATCAATGATGCGAAGACCCCCTTGCAGATAAGATGGCATAACGATAGCTATGTAAAAATACCCATTCGGAAATAGATTACTAAGAAGGAGAACGCGCGTGACCTCGCGCTCAGGTTGATGGAAGAGAGATGGCTGCGCGGCGTATAACACCCAAAACAATCACGCTCCCTTTGTTGATAGAGTATTATTGAGCTCGCTCGTTTCGCCCTAACGTATACGCGGCACTTGTGCCGCCCTAAGTCATAACATACAAGCAAGAACCGAAAGCATAATAATATGAAAACCAAAGAACTCTTTTTCTGTCTCCTCATAGCGTCAGTGTGCTTGAACACCGCATGCAAAAAAGACACAACGGGCCCGGAAACCAATATATGTTCCTTTGTCAATCCGTATTTGGTTGACAGGCCCTACATGGGTGTTAATATTCCGGACTGCGGAAGTTCCAATGTAACCGTTTCAAACGTTCAGCGTGACTACGCGTTTGGTGTTGTATACTCATTTGATTTTACAGTTTCCTGTTCATCTAGCGGAAAAACTTATTCGGGAAGAATATACGAAGTTGAGTATTCGGACCAATGGATTGCAATTGCTTACAAGCTGGAGATCAATGGTAAGAAATGCGGCAGGATTCAAATGTAGGTATCAGCTGGAGATCTAACCGATCATTGGTGTCAAGCTGACAGTCGAAACCCGTATGCTAGTGCCGCTTCCTCCGAAGGAGTCCTTCGGACAAAAATAAATATTGTGTCTTGACATCGCTACTACTATTGGAAGCGAGCACTAATGCTCGTTTCCTTACCATCAACCATGGAAGATACAACATCACTTAGTGGAAACGGCACTAGCTTAGTTGAGCGGGACCGATCAGCTTTTCGATCTCCATCGCTTCCTGCGAAAAATAAATACGCCTCCATTGACTATCCTAGAAGAAAAAGCGAGATTTCAGTCCGCATACTGAAGCCCTAGCATCTCGCTCTTGCTTCAATCGCTGCACGCTCAGCTCCATTTCCCGAAGGTGGACTATGAACAGAATGCTTCGACGCGACTTTCTGAAGGCCGTGCCTGCGGTGGCCTACGTACTGTCCAACACGACAAAGCTGTCAGCCTTTCCTCTCCGCTCCCGAGACTCAACCGCCAAGCTCCTTCTCGATCCCTTTGAATATCGCGGCGTGAAGCTTCTCAACAGCCGGTTCCTGCAACAATATCAATCCGCAAGGGATTACTACTTCTCGGTACCGGATGATGATATCCTGAAAGGTTTTCGCGAAGGGGCCGGACTTCCGGCGCCAGGACAGACGCTGGGAGGATGGTGCAGCAGAAACAGTGCCACCGTTCTCGGTCAGTGGTTGAGCGGAATGGCTCGGATGTACCGGGCCACGGGGGACGTCGCGATGCGAGACAAGGCTTTGCGCCTCGCGACGGAATGGGGCAAGACGATAAAACCGGACGGCGACTGCGGCCTGCGACATTATACGTATGACAAGATGGTGTGCGGACTCGTTGACCTTCAATTGTATGCCGACTTCCCTGACTCGATCCCCCTGCTGGAGAAAATCACCGACTGGGCCACCAAGACGTTCAGCCGCGAGAACGTTCCCGCCAGAGCCAGGCCGGACGGCGTCTATCAGGGGCGGCCGAGCGAGTGGTACACACTCTCCGAGAATCTCTATCGCGCCTATCAGCTCACGGGAAATCCGAAATTCAAGACCTTTGCCGAGGTTTGGTTGTATCATCCATACTGGAACAAGTTTGCCGATTCGGCCGCGCCACTCGGCGCGCACGGCGTCCACGCTTACAGTCACGTCAATTGCTTCAGCAGTGCCGCGATGGCCTACGCCGTTACGGAGGATCCGGTCTATCTGCGCATCATCAAGAATGCCTACGACTACTTGCAGAACTTCCAGTGTTACGCCACCGGAGGATACGGTCCGGCCGAGACTTTCATGAGTCCAAACGGCGGTCTTGGCAAAGCCCTGGAAAGCAGATACAACACCTTTGAGACCGTTTGCGGCTCGTGGGCGGCGTTCAAGCTGTCAAAGTACCTGATGCGGTTCACGGGCGAGGCGTGGTACGGCGACTGGATCGAGCAGTTGCTGTACAACGGAATCGGCGCTGCTCTTCCCATTACAACGGGAGGGAGGAACTTCTATTACTCTGACTATCGCGTCGGCGGGGGGATGAAAGTGTACTTGTGGGAGAGGTACACGTGCTGTTCCGGGACATACATCCAGGACGTCGCCGACTACCACGACATCATCTACTTCAAGGACGCGTCCGGCCTCTTCGTCAATCTGTACGTGCCTTCGGAGGTGACCTGGAATCACCGGGAGGGAGAGGTCAAGGTGGTGCAGGAGACCAAGTATCCGGAAGCAGAGACGAGCACGCTGACGTTTCAGATGAATCAAAGCGTGAATTTCTCGCTGCACTTCCGAGTGCCGGGATGGTCCCGAAACGTAGCGGTAAAGATGAATGGAGTCGGCGTGGACGTCAAGTGTATTCCGGGGACGTGGGCCACCATCGAGCGCACGTGGAATCCAGGGGACCGGGTGGAGATTGCGATTCCCCTGCGACTGCGCATGCTGCCGGTCGATCGGCAGCACCCACACCGGGTTGCTGTGGTGCGTGGACCGTCGGTGCTCGTGTTGGATGCGGATCATCACGAGGCGGAGTTCAGACTCCCCGAATCGGATGACGAGCTCAACACGTGGCTTGTCGCCGAGAATGAGCCGAATGTCTACCGTGTGGCCCCACCCGGTGCCGGGCGCATTGGTTCGAAGTTCCGCCCATTCTACGGCGCCGAGGAGGATTATCCCTACCAAATGTATTTCGACAGGGATGCGCTGCCGAGTTCATTGTGGTAGGTGCCGTCGGCTGCTATCCACGCAGGGCTGTACCGTTGAAGGCCAGCGGATTCTGAAGTTTTTCTCTACTCAATAGTCACACACTCTCCCTGCTTTCCCTCGACCACATATCGATCCAGTTCGGAGGTCGCGTACTCTTTAAGGATCTCTCCTGCGTCATCAGTCCGCACGACCGGATTGGACTTGTCGGAGCCAACGGCACCGGCAAAACGACCCTGCTGAAGATCATCTGTGGCCAGGTTGCGCACGATTCTGGCACGATGAGCAAAGCAAAGTATGTCACCACAGGATATTTGCCGCAGGATGGGGTGGCTGCCGCCGGCAAAACTCTCTACAAGGAAGCTGAATCGGCATTTGAGGATGTGCTGGAAGTCCAGAGGGAACTCGAAGAAGCCCAGGCGAACCTCGGGGCGCTCGATCCGGAAAGCACGGATTACAGAGAGACGCTCGAGATCTTCGGCGAGCTCCAGCATAAGCTTGAAGATCTCGATGCGTTCCGCATGCGATCGAAGGTCGAGCGGGTCCTGATGGGATTGGGGTTCTCCGTCGAGGACTTCGAGCGGAGGACCGAACAATTCAGCGGCGGCTGGCAAATGCGGATCGAGCTTGCCAAGCTGCTTTTGCGAGAGCCCTCATTGTTGCTCCTCGACGAGCCGACAAACCACCTGGACCTCGAATCGCTCCAATGGCTCGAGGAATACCTCCGGAGCTACCATGGAGCCGTCATTCTCGTCTCCCACGATCGCGCGTTCCTCGATAATCTCTGCTCCAAGATCTTTGCACTGAGCCTCGGCAGGATGGAAAACTATGCCGGCAATTATTCCTTTTTTGAACAGGAACGAGCAAAGCGCAGGGATCTCCAGCTCAGTGCCTACAAGAACCAGCAGGAACAAATCAAGCATACGCAGCAGTTCATCGACCGGTTCCGGTACAAAGCATCGAAGGCGAGTCAGGTCCAGAGCCGCATCAAGCAGGTCGAAAAGATGGAGCTGATTGAGATCGAGCCGGAGGAAGAGGAAATTCGCTTCGGCTTCCCCCATCCGCAGCCGAGCGGGCGAGTAGTCATCGAGCTTAAGGGGATCTCCAAGCGCTATGGAGACAAGCAGGTATTTGAACGGCTGGACTACAAGGTCGAACGTGGGGATCGCATTGCCGTCGTCGGATTGAACGGTGCGGGGAAATCAACGCTCTCGCGGATCCTCGCCGGAGTTGAGCCCTTCAACGCCGGGGAGCGCATCATCGGTCACAACGTCACGCTTTCGTATTTTGGACAGCATCAGGCGGAGGAGCTCGATCTTACGAAGGAGGCGCTGCAGATCGTGGACGAAGTTGCGGAAGGGGAAATCCGGAAGAAGCTTCGTACCATCCTGGGCTCGTTTCTCTTCCACGGGGATGATGTCTTCAAACGCGTCTGCGTCCTCTCCGGCGGAGAGAAGAGCCGTCTTGCCCTGGCGAAGATGCTGCTTCGGCCGTCCAACTTCCTGATCATGGACGAACCCACCAATCACCTCGATATGAAATCAAAAAAGGTCCTCCAGGAAGCACTTGCTGCCTACGAAGGAACTTATCTCATCGTTTCTCACGATCGCGCGTTTCTCGATCCCCTCGTCAACAAAGTTCTGGACGTGCACAGTGGTAGCGTCAAGACCTATCACGGCAACGTGAGCGATTACATCTACAAGAGAAAGCTGGAGAAGGAGGCACAGGAGGGTAGGAGGGAATCTCCAGTGCGCAGAGCCGGGAGCTCCGACGCTGTGAGTGAGAAAGATCGCAAGCGAATGGAAGCCGAACAGCGGCAAAGAGTGTACCATAAACTCAAACCGTTCAGAGAGCAGATCGAAGCCGTTGAGAGAGACATCGAGCGACTGGAGTTACGCAAGACGGAGCTCGAGACCATGATGGCAGATCCTCAAACGTATAAGAACGGGCCGGAGGCGAAAAGGATCTTGACCGAGCATCAGGAAGTACGGGAAAAGCTCGAACAGGCCTACATGGACTGGGGACACTTGACTGATGAGATCGAACGGATTCGGACACGGGGGTGACGGGCGACCTCGCATTGCACTACGGGTCTTAGCACGATTTGTATTCGCGTACATTAAAGGTTAGCTTTTGCCACTCTAGGAAACCAGTTTCTATCACTCTTCAATCATTGTAAGGAGTAAGCTCATGTCGATTCGTAAAGCCGGGCTCGCGATTTCGGTATTCCTTCTGTTCGTTTTTGCCGGTGCCAACGCGCAAACGCTCGATGACGTGCTGCAAAGACATTATGTGGCTCGAGGCGGGCTGGACAATATCAAAGCCATCCAGACACTCTATGCCGAAGGCAAGATGTCAAGAATGGGGATGGAACTGGCATTCCTGGGGTACCAGAAGAAACCCAACAAGTTGCGGACGGAAGTGACGATTCAGGGGCAGAAGATCGTTCAAGCATTCGATGGCAAGAGCGGATGGATGATCATGCCGATGATGGGTTCGCCAGATCCCCAGGATAGTCCGGAGGAAATGACGAAACAATTGGAGGAGCAGGCGGACCTTGATGGATTTCTCGTCGATTGGAAAGAGAAGGGGCACAAAGTCGAGCTCGTCGGAAAAGAAGATGTTGAGGGTACGGATTCCTATCACATCAAGGTGACGACGAAGAATGACAAGATAAGAGACATCTACCTCGACGCCGGTTCCTACCTTGAAATCAAGCAAAAGGCCAAAGTGACACAGCAAGGGCAAGAAATCGAGGTCGAGTCGCTGCCCGGCAGCTACAAGCAGGTGAACGGCGTGATGATGGCGTTCTCCGTCGAGACGAAGGTGCGGGGGCAGGCGGTCGGACAGATGGTGATGGATACCGTCATTGTCAACAGAGAGATCCCCGATTCACTTTTTGTGAAGCCGGCAGCGAAAAAATGATTCCTTTGTGTTCCCCCTCTTGTCTTCCCGCTCCTCCTAGGAGAGGATTAGGCTCTGTCCTGAGCGAAGTGAGGCTCGACGCAGTTGAGTCGAACGAAGTCGAAGGAGTGAGGTCATAAGAAGGATTAGATCGTTTTTTCAATGGGCAAGCATTTTCTCAAATACCCTCATTCGTCGGTCACGATGGCCAGGAGACTCCGGCGCGAGATGACAGACGCCGAAAGGAAGCTCTGGTCATTGCTGCGAAGCAATCAGCTCGGAGTGAAAATCAGAAGGCAAGCTCCATTTGGTCCATACATCCTTGACTTCCTATGTATCAAAGCGAAGCTTGACGTGGAACTCGACGGAAGTCAACATTACACAGACACGGGGAGGCGCAGGGACGCGCGGCGGGACGAATACTTGAGAAGCAATGGGCTCAATGTTCTACGCTTCTCCGATGTTGAATTTCTGCAAAATCCTGACGGCGTTCTCCAGGCAATCTACGAGTATATCACGAACAGTCACGATGGTATATGACCCCATCCCCGCCAAAAAGTGCGGCGGGCGAGCTAACCTTCCCCTATAAGGGGAAGGGACCGCTCCACAGACGTTCCCTCTCCTTGTAGGAGAGGGTTGGGGTGAGGTCATCTTGATGAGCGCAGTTGAGACGGACGAAGTCGAAGGAGTGAGGTCATCGTTATGAGCGCCCTCGAAGGAATGAGGCCACATACAATCGAGGCTGCACAGAAACAAGTCAGATGAAAAGCACTATCCTTCCACTTCATGAGTGCACTCTGAGGATCCTTCGATAGATTTCGAAAGGAGCATGGAGTATGAAACCCCTCTCGACGATTTCTTTCCTCTTGATTCTCCTCTTCCCGAACGCTTCACTCCTTTCCCAGGAACAAATCACGATTGATTCGCGCACCTTTGGCGCGATCGAGGCCCGGCACATCGGTCCTGCGGCGATGAGCGGGCGTATCTCTGCGCTGGCTGTTGTTGACGCTGATCCACGCATCATCTATGTCGGTGCAGCGAGCGGCGGCGTTTGGAAATCGACGAACGCGGGCGTGACATTCAAGCCGGTGTTTGACAAGCACACGCAATCAATAGGTGGTATAGCTATTGATCAAGCCAGGCCGGATACCGTCTGGGTCGGCACCGGCGAGCCGTGGGTGCGCAACAGCGTGTCGGTTGGAACTGGAATCTACAAGACGACCGATGCCGGGGAAACATGGACGCA
Source organism: uncultured Ignavibacteriaceae bacterium (assembly GCA_964614245.1). Lineage (GTDB taxonomy): Bacteria > Bacteroidota > Ignavibacteria > UBA10030 > UBA10030 > VGWB01. The sequence goes on along the minus strand of CAZTKU010000033.1, from coordinate 12,980 downwards.
TCTTGGGCTTCCGAATTCCGAGCGCATCAACAAGATCATCATCAATCCCCAATCTCCAGACACTGTCTATGTAGCCGTCCTGGGAAAGCTGTGGAGTGACAGCAGGGAGCGCGGAGTCTATCGGACGAGCGACGGTGGAAAAACATGGGAGAACGTGCTCTCGGTAAACGAACGAACAGGCTGCGCTGACATAGCGATGGATCCCCGGGACCCCAACACGATCTATGCTGCGATGTGGGAGTTCCGGCGCAAGCCGTGGGCGTTTACCTCGGGCGGACCGGGTAGCGGTCTCTACAAGAGCGCCGACGGCGGTAAGACCTGGAAGAAACTGACAACCGGCCTGCCTGAAGGCGAGCTTGGAAGAATCGCCATCGCTGTCGCTCCATCGAAGCCAAGCGTTGTGTATTCGACGGTCGAGGCAAAGAAGAGCGGCGCCTATCGCTCCACTGATCGCGGAGAGAGTTGGACGCTGATGAGCACATACCCGCTCGTGCTGATGCGTCCATTTTACTTCTCATTGATAGCGGTCGATCCTCAGGATCATAACCGCGTCTACAAGCCGGGGTTGATACTCGGAATGAGTTCTGACAGCGCGAAGTCGTGGGCAACCGTCGGGGGCATGCACTCCGATCTGCATGCCATTTGGATCGATCCCAAGCAGCCCAGCCATATCCTGATCGGCACGGACGGCGGCGTGTATGCCACGTTCGATCGAGGCTCCAACTGGCAGTTCTTTGGAAACTTACCCGTCTCCCAGCTCTATCACGTCGCCTACGATATGGAGCGACCGTACAATGTTTACGGCGGTCTGCAGGACAATGGATCGTGGATGGGTCCGTCGCAAGGCCCCGGCGGCATCAAGAACAAGGACTGGAGAAATGTCGGTGGCGGTGATGGGTTCAACGCATTCCCCGATCCAGGAGATCGCGACATCGTGTATTGGCAATACCAGGGGGGCAACATGATGCGGAAACACAAGTCGACCGGCCAGACGAAGGAGATTCGCCCCTATCCGGGTGCGGGTGATCCAAAGTACCGGTGGAACTGGAACACGCCGATCGTCTTCGGTGCGAAGAGCGGAGCGCTCTACCTGGGAGCTCAGTTTCTCTTTCGCTCCACGGACAAGGGTGAATCGTGGCAACGCATTTCACCCGACCTCACCATGAACGATCCCGAGAAGCAGAAGCAGGAGGAATCAGGCGGATTGACGATCGACAACTCGACCGCGGAAAACCACTGCACGATCTTCACGATCTCCGAGTCACCGCGTGATGCGAAGGTCGTCTGGGCCGGTACAGATGATGGAAATCTCCAGGTCACGCGGGACGGAGGTAAGGCGTGGAAGAATGTCGTCAAGAACATCCCTAACCTTCCTGCAAACACATGGTGCATGAGCGTGCATGCGAGCGCACATCAGGTCGGAACAGCTTATGCTGCGTTCAGCGGACATCAAACGGGGGATATGAGCTCCTACGTGCTCAAGACGACGGACTTCGGTCAGACCTGGGCATCCCTCGCAACGAGTGAGGTCAAAGGATTCGCGCGGGTGATTCGCGATGACCTCGTGAATCCCGACCTGTTCTTTCTCGGAACGGAGTTGGGTCTCTTCGTTTCCGTTGATGGTGGGAAGCAGTGGGCGCAGTTTACCGGAAACCTTCCGAATGTCCCGATCTACGACCTGGCGGTTCATCCTCGCGAGGGGGATCTCCTTCTGGCAACCCACGGGCGCGGGATAATGATCATCGATGATGTTTCGCCGCTCCGGACGATCACACCACAGGTGTTGAATAGCGATCTCTTCATTTTTCCTATGCGTCCATTCGAGATCAGAGTTCCTGTGAGTGAGCAGAGCTTTCCCGGGAGTCAGGAGTTCGTCGGTGACAACCCTCCTGAAGCGGCAACGATCGCGTACTATCTCAAGAATAGACACATCTTCGGCGATTTGAAAGTCGAGATCTACAGTCCTGAAGGGAAGCTTCTTACCACGCTACCGGGTGGGAGGAGGAAGGGCGTGAATCGCGTGAACTGGGCTATGCGGATGAAACCGCCGAGGGTCGCGCCGTCGCCCACGCTGGCGGGAAGAGCGCTCTTCGGGCCGATGGTTCCCGAAGGGAAGTACACTTACAAAATCATCAAGCAGAACCAAACATATACCGGATCCTTTGCGCTGGTGCCTGATCCGCGGGAGCCCTACTCAAAAGCCGACCGTCAACTTCGCCATAAGACGGTGATGAAGCTGTACGACATGCAGGCCGATCTGGCCTATACTTCCGAGGCAGTGGCCGACATGCGCAGCCAGGCAAATGACCGCGCCGCAAAGATCGACTCAGCAGATGTTACTGCGCGTGCGATGCGATCGTATGCCGCTCTGTTGGACAGCTTGCACAAGACGCTGGTTGCCTCGCGCACGGGGTCGATGTTCACGGGTGAGGAGCGTTTGAGAGAGCGTATCATTGATCTCTACGGTGCCGTGAGCAGCTATGGCGGCAGGCCGACGGAATCACAGCTTGATCGCGTCGGTGTGCTCGAGAAGGAGATGAAGAATGCGCAGGATTCGTTTGGGAAAATAGTCGGCGCTCAACTTCAAACACTGAACGCACAGATGCAGTCGAAGAACCTGCCGCACCTGAAACTGCTCACGCGAGAAGAATACGACAAGCGGCAAAGCCGAGAAAGCGCCGGTCGCTGAATGAAGTTGCACGGAGGACATGAGTCCTCGTGAGTCGTTCTCTGAGCCATTCGTCTTGCCAAAACTGATCAGTGCTCTCTCGTTTGTGATAAGTAAGAAATCTCCGAAAGCATTAATTCAGCAGGATCGAATGATTGTGCTGCGAAGATCCTTGTCCGCGTGTGGTATGGATTTTGAAAAGTCTCAAGAATCGCAGCCACGCAATCCCTTCCTACCGTGACCAACCGATAAACGAAAGTAGGAGCCGTTATGACTACCCCCGCCCCACGAACAATTCCACGCCTCTTCGAAGACAGCGTCGAACGTTTTTCGAAGAGCATCATGATGTGGGAGAAGAAGGAAGGATCCTACAAGGGATCTACTTACCGTGAGATTCAGGAATCAGTTCATCGCTGCGCAGCCGGTTTGCTCACCCTCGGAATCAAGCGAGGAGATCGCATCGGGCTGATCTCTGAAGGAAGAAACGATTGGGTCATCGCTGAACTTGGCATGCTCTACATCGGGGCGGTCAATGTCCCGCTCTCCGTCAAACTCGAAGAACGGTCCGATCTGAAGTTTCGTCTTGCTCATTCCGGTTGCAGAATGGTGGTCGTTTCCGGTGCGCAGGTGCACAAAGTCATGAAGATTCGAAACGACCTCCCGGACCTTGGGAAGGTGATCCTTCTCGATCCGCAGGGCACGCTGGCCGAAGACGAAATTGGTTTTCAGGATTTGCTCGAGCGAGGCAAGGATTATCTCCGCTCCCACCGCGAAGAACATGAGCGGACGTGGCAGTCGATTCAGGAGGACGACCCGGCGACTATCAGCTACACCTCAGGCACAACAGCAGATCCCAAAGGTATCATTCTCACACACCGCAACTACGTCGTGAACGTCAAGCAGTGCTCAACGCATTTGCCCCAGCCGGAATGGTATTGCTCTTTGTTGATCTTACCGTGGGATCATTCATTCGCTCATACGGCCGGGGTGTATCTCCTGTCGAGCATTGGAGCGAGCATGGCTTCCGTTCAAGCCGGGAAGACTGCGATGGAGACCCTGAGGAACATTCCTTTCAATATCAAAGAGGTGCGTCCCACGTTTCTTTTGGCTGTTCCGGCCCTGGCAAAGAATTTCCGAAAGAACATTGAGAAAGGAATTGCGGAGAAGGGCAAGCTCATCGAAAAGCTCTTCAAGAAGGGATTAGAAATCGCCTACGCACACTATGGGGATGGATGGAACGGCGGAAAGCCGGTCGGAAAACCGGGGCAAGCGCTCTACCGCCTCTGCGATGCGTTGATCTTCAAGAAGATCCGGGCAAGCTTCGGCGGAAGGCTCGACTACTTTATCGGTGGTGCGGCCTACCTCGACATCGAGCTCCAGCAATTCTTCAACGCAATTGGTGTCCCGATGTACCAGGGGTACGGTCTTACCGAGGCGGCGCCTGTGATTTCCGCCAACACGCCGGCAAAACACAAGTTCGGTTCGTCAGGACCGATTCTCCCGGATCTCCAAGTCAAGATCTGCGACGAGCACGGCAACGCGCTCCCGGTCGGCCAAAAAGGCGAGATAGTCGTGAAAGGGGAGAATGTGATGGCCGGGTATTGGCAGAACGAGCGCGCGACGCGTGAGACGCTGCGCGACGGTTGGCTGCACACCGGCGACCTCGGCTATGTTGACCAGGACGGGTTCCTCTTCGTCCTGGGGCGCGAGAAGAGCCTGTTAATCAGCAGCGACGGCGAGAAGTACAGTCCTGAGGGGATCGAAGAGACCATCGTCGCTCACTCACCATTCATCGATCAGGTCATGCTCTATAATGATCACTCGCCGTACACCGTGGCGCTCATCGTTCCGAGCAAGGAGGCGCTGCTGGCGTGGCTGAAGTCGAAGAAGATCACGTGCCATACGGATGAAGGACAGGATGCTGCGCTTCGGCTGCTGCAGTCGGAAATCGACGGGTATCGTGTAGGGAACAAGAACGCCGGCCTGTTCCCGGACCGCTGGCTCCCATCCGCTGTCTGTGTGTTGGGAGAGGGCTTCACGGAACAGAATCGCATGCTCAACAGCACGCTGAAAGTTGTTCGCACACGCGTCGCGGAATTCTACAGGAACCGTATCGATTTCGCCTTTACAGCGGAGGGGAAGAATATCTGCAATCATCAGAACAAGACCATCATCAAGCGACTGGAGGAGGGCGTGTAGGTACTTCAGGCTCCCTTGTTCAGACGGGGGGATCGAGGAAAGAGTGCCAATTTCCCCCTCTTGCGAGACGGCGGCTGCCTGTCTTCCATTTCCAATAATTGACAAGTCTGGCGCTCCCCCGAATCTCGCAGGCTTGTCCGTTCTTTCTAAGATCATTCTGCGACCGGTGGTATAGAATTTGCCGCAGAAACATTCGGCATACTACTCCGGAGCTGTGCGAGCATCCTCTCCTGAAGCCCAAAGTTAATATTCCCTCTTTCGACGCTCAGCTTCCGAGCAATCGCTCTCTCGTCGGTGTCTCATCGAAGAACAGGAGGTGATTGCCATGACATCCCTGAAGTCCGAAGAGTGTCTCAACTTCGTCTCCGAAATCCTCGGCCTCCTTAAGTCCACCAATCAACACGAAGAGGTCCTGCATCTGATCGTCGATCGCATCGTTCGGATGTACCGGTGTCAATCGTGCGCCGTGGTCGTGGTCGATCAGGAAACGGAGTATCTCAATATCGCCCTCGGTTACGGTCTTTCTCACACATTTTCCAAGGCATTTCGGCGAAAGCTCGCGACGGGTGCGATTGGCAAACTGTTGTGGACCGGGGCTCCGATTCTGATCGTTGACAGCGAGGCAGATCCTCAGCAGGCCGAGGACGTGAAGCTGGAGAACCCCTTCGGCTCCGCTCTCTGCGTTCAGATCACCGCCGATCATCGGACGATCGGCTATCTGCATGTCGACGCCAAGGGCAAGCACGTGTTTACCGCCGAGGATGTTCGGGTGTTGCAGAGCTTCGCAGACTTCGCCGCGGTGGCAATTCACAAGTCTCAGCTGTTCGAAGCAAACCTGCGCCTCGACAGGATCGATCACGAGACCAATCTGGAGAAATACGCGCCGTTCCTTGAGCGGATTCACGCCAGCATCGAGCGATCACGATCGCTCCACGAGAGCTTCGGGTTGATGATCCTCGATGTCGACAACTTCAAGCACATTGCCCCGACGTACGGGTACGACTCCTCCAGGAAATTGCTCAAGCAGATGGCCGACCTGATCACATCGCGTCTCAGAAATGTCGATGCTGCGGGGCGCTACGGGTTTGATGAGTTTGTTGTCTTGCGGGCCAACTCGGACCTTGTGGAGGCGGTACTGTTCGCCGATGAGCTCCGGGGCGCCGTCGAGCGGTCAATGTTTACGAGCCGGGAGATCCGAACATCGGTGAGCGTCGGTGTTGCGGTCTATCCCCGCCATGCAGCAACGATCGACGCTCTGCTGCGTGCCGTCAAACAAGCACTCTTTGAAGCACAGCGATCAGGACGCAATAAGGTCGCTCACTTTGTGGAGGAGAAGCCAGAGGAGAGCGCGGGACTTCTACACGACTGACGCTCCGGTTCCTGCGAGCGGTTCATTCAGGCCAAGGGTAGCACCTTGGCCTTTCTATTTCTGCTCTGTGGCAGGGGAGCTATGTTGAGGGAGTTGTGTCACTGTCACGAGGGGACAGAGGCGGGATGTGCTGCGCGTTTGAGCCATCTCCACCAAGAAGAAGATCTTCCTGAGAGCTTGAGGATGGCGCGCTGGGGCGATTAGGTGACCAAGTTGATGAACCCAGTGATAATGAGCGCGTTCGTGAAGTCGATGAAGAAAGCCCCCACCATCGGAACCACAAGAAAGGCACGCGGTGCGGGGCCGTAGCGCTCCGTGATCGCCTCCATGTTTGCCACGGCGTTGGGTGTTGCGCCGAGCCCGAAGCCGCAGTGGCCTCCAGCCATCACGGCTGCATCGTAGTCGCGGCCCATGAGGCGAAAGTCCAAGAAATACGCGAAGGCAGCCATCATGATCACTTGGACAGTGAGGATGATGAGCATCGGGATGGCGAGGTCGAGCAGCTCCCAAAGCTTTAGCGACATCAGCGCCATCGAGAGGAAGAGCGACAAGGCGATTGTGCCAAGATCATCGACCACGCGCTGCTCGATTCGCAGCTTGTAAAGCCCGGCAGTGTTGCAGATGATTGCGGCAACAATCATCGCACCGATGTAGGCGGGCAGAGTGAAAAACTGGCCAAGCCATCCGCTCAACAACGATCCGATCCACATGGCGACCAGGATGACAGCGATGACTTTAAGCAGGCGGAAGGCGGTGGGAGCTTTTCCCGCAGGTTCTTGGTCGATCTCATGCTCGAGGGATTCGTATTCGCGCGTTGCTCGCCGGGCAGCAGGATCAATCTTGGACGCGTGATGCTTCGGATTCCATCTCCGGATAAGCGCTGTGGCGACAGGTCCGCCGATGAGTCCTCCGCTGACGAGTCCGAACGTGGCGGCAGCCATGGCAAGTGTCACGCCGCCGGCAAATGCATACTGGTCCTCCATCAGCTTGCCGAACGCAGCACCGGTGCCGTGCCCGCCGGTCATGGTGATGGAGCCGGCGATCAGACCGAGGAACGGATGGACTCCAAGGATCTGAGTGAGAAGGACACCGACGCCATCTTGAATGACCACAAGCACGGTGGCCAGGACCCAGAAGAGCAACACCTGGGGACCACCGATTTTCAACAGCTTGAGATTCGCGCCAAGCCCGATTGTCGTGAAGAAGGCGATCATGAGTGGAACCTGGAGACTTGTGTCGAACTGAAAGATGACCCAGCCTGCGAGACGGAGCCCTAACGCCCCGGCGGCAAACAGGAATCCGCCAACGACAGGCGCGGGGATATTGTATCTGTCCAGTACCGCCACGCGGCGGCGAATCGCGTAGCCTGCAAACAGCACCACCGCGGCAAGCGCAAGGGTTTGCACCATGTCCAACTTGAGAACGATTGGGCTCACGATCCGAGGAAATTGAGCGAGAGAATCTCCAGTGATGAGACAACAGGCGATAATAGCAAATATTTCAGCGAAAACATAGATATCACGTCATATTCAATCTGCGGCGAATCAGGAGAGCCAGCCTTTTGTTCCCTTTCGATAATCGGGGCGTGAAGGAATGACCCGGGATCGTGGCAGGGGAAGGGGAGCGGAAGGTCCTTCGCGTTGGAAGTGAAGCAGAAACCATCGAGCGAGTTGCGGAGATCAGCTCATTCTTTCTTTCAGACGTGCAGCGTGTCGCCGGCTCATGACGCAGGGCTTTTCCATCCCTTGGAGGTAAACGTGGTAGGCGTTGTTGAACCACTCTTCGACGCGTGTGACGCACTCGAGATTGACAATCGTCGATCGATGGATGCGGCAGAAGTAGTTCTCCGGCAGACGTTCCTCCCATTCCACCATCGATTTTTGTGTGAGTCCTTTCTTACCCTCACGGGTGATCAGCTCCGAATAGTCCCCCGCAGCCTCTATGCAGAGAATGGAGCTTACCTTCATGAATTTCAGGCCCGTATTGATCGTGAGAAACATCGTGTCCTCATAGGTGAGCTTTCGCTTTGATCCAACGCGCTGTTGTTCCTCCTTCTCAACTTTCTCCATTGCCCTCCGAAGCCTCTCCGGATTCACGGGTTTCAACAGATAGTCGACCGCGTCCACCTCGAACGCACGAATGGCGTACTCGTCGAAAGCCGTCACAAAGATGACCTTCGCTCGCACATCGGACTTTTCGAGAAGGTCGAATCCCGACTCGCCCGGCATCTGGATGTCGAGAAAAACGAGGTTGGGGTCCTTGTCCTTGATCAACCTGGCGGCGGCAACCACGCTGTCCGCTTCGCCCACGACCTCGATGTCCTTGAAGTCTGCAAGAAGCGTGTGCAAATCCTTGCGGGCCAGCCGTTCGTCGTCAACGATGATCGCTCGTAACTTCTTCTTCATGCTGCACCAACTGATCATAGTGAATGGAAAGAACCACACTGACCTGTCCGTTACGTTCAAAAGTGTCAAGTGAATGATTCTGCGCAAACGCATGCTGCAATCTCGCCCGTACGTTATCCAGACCTGCTCCCCTCCCGGCAGCCAACCGCTTCTCATCCGGGGACTGAGCCACCCATCGACCAGTGTTCGTTACGGATACGCGAAGCGATTTGGCGCTGAGCGCAGCGGTGATCCAGATTCGCAGCGGCATCGGGCTCGTCTGCATCCCATATTTGACGGCGTTTTCGACTAAGGGATGAATAACGAAGCTCAAGATCGGATACTCCTCAGATTCCGGCTGAACGTCAAATACCACCTCGAGCTTTTCTTCGTACCGTTTCTTTTCAATCGAGAGATACTGGCGGACCGCCTCAAGCTCGTCCCCGAGCGTAACTTCAGATCGATTTCTGCTCACAAGGGAATAGCGCAGAAAGTCGGAAAGCTCCGTGACCAATGTGCGGGCCTGCTTTGAATCTTCGTCGATCAAGGCACGGAGGGAATTGAGCGCGTTGAACAGGAAGTGAGGATTGAGCTGATATCTCAGCATGGAAAGCTGGGCCTGCTGGGCTTGTTCCTCTGCATGCTCCGCACGCTCCCGTTCGTCGATCCAATCCCTCCAAAACTTGATGCCGAAGTACAGAGCGCCCCAGACGAGCTTCTCAGGATAGATGAGGGCGATGACCCGTGCAGATTGTCCAACGTTCAGAAACTTGTTGAGGATTGCCGGACCGTTGTACGCGATGAGAATAAGCAGGTACGCGCCATACCATGCCGTTGTCATGAGAAGCGCACCCACGACAATTCGTACAACGATGGACGGCAAAGAGACTGTCCGGTAGGGAACTCTGCGGAAGTATTCTCGCAGAACAAGCGACAGAAGGAACCCGGCGAAGACCTGAAGCAGAAGGTTGGAAACGAGTTGCCAGCTAAATCCATATGCCGCTGTGTTCACCGCGATGTGGGCGAGGGCAAAGATCGGCCATCCGACAGCCTGATAGTGCCAAAATGTCCAATCTCGTAAACGGCGAAAGCGAATTGCCACGGATCTAGGTCCTTAACTCTTTGTCGATCTCAATGACGATCCCGACATTTCCATCGTGATGTTCGACGGTGAAACGATGCCGGCCTGGGTACGCATTTTCCAGCCGCGTACGGACATTGGCCAAACCGGTCCCCGTTCCCTCTCGGTTTCTCTCTCCATCGGTTGAAGCCGTAACCCAGGAACCGGAGTTGCTGACTGCGATTCTCAGATTCCCGTCCTTCACCGCCGCTTCGATGTGGATCCTCAGGGGCATCGGGCTCGTCTTCATGCCGTACTTGATGGCGTTCTCGACCAATGGATGAATCAAGAAGCTGAGAACGGGGTAGTCCGCTGCCTCCTGATCGAGATTGAACGTGACATCCAGCTTATCCTCAAAGCGTTTTCTTTCGATCGAAAGATAGTGGCGGATGGCATCCAGTTCCTCGCGGAGAGCCACGTCGCGCTGATCGCGGTGCAGCAGCGAATAGCGCAGGAACTCCGACAGTTCCGTGATCATCTCTTTTGCATGTTTCTTGTCTTCTTGAATCAGCGCGCGCATGGAATTCAGAGCGTTGAACAGAAAATGCGGATTCAACTGATAACGGAGCATCTGCAGTTGAGCGCGTTGAGCAAGTGCGACCGCTCTTCGGGCCCGGTCTCTTTCATTTTCCCAATCCCTCCAGAACTTGATCCCAAAATACAGAGAGCTCCAACCCAGCCAAATGGGCACGAGGAAGTTGATCCAGCGGAGCGCAACGCGATAATTGAGCAACGGAATCGAAACAGTGGACCCGAATCTCACATGCCAGAGCCCCGCGATCCCAGCATACCAGATGACTGTGAACACCAACGACCAGAACGCGATGTAACCGATCAGCGCCAGGATCGTGAACCTTTTGTAGTTGACCCGCTTGTAGATTTGCCGCAAAAGCAGCGAGAGTACGAAAGCAAGGGGTGTTTCGAAGATCTCAACGATGAGTTCTTGAGTAGGAAGCGATCTGAGAGTCATCAGACCGATATCGGAAATCCAGAGCAACGACCAGCCTGCAATCTGGTAATGCCAGAAGGAAAGAGAACGAATTTTAAGGAGCGCGAATCTCATCTGTTAGTTGATTTCGAACAAGTCTTCGAGGGCAAAGGGGGCTCCTGGGTGCTTCAATTTCGGCCTCAATATGCACCTTTTTGAACAAAGAGTGAAGTGCGGTTATTCAGGCGGCGGTTGGTCTCGACGAGCGGAGATTAATGGGGACGAGCGGCTTTGCAGCTGGAAACGGTGGCGGAAAAAAAGAAGCGAGCGTGCCGATATCGCATCGACCGCTCGCTTCGGTTTTTGTCTTCTTAAGTTCGATCCAGGCCTATTTTGAGGTGAGTTCTGTGGTTGCGCCGACAGGTGGAGCGAAGGCAAATGTGCCATCCTGAACATACAGGTTATAGTACCAGGCACAGTAACTCTTGACTTTGTCGCTGTTATCAAATCGAACTGCCTGTTTTACCGCGTAGACCCCCCGGGCGTCACCGATCTGGCAGAGTGCCCATGCGGCGGCAATTCGTGCACATTCGTCGTTGGAATTGCGCAATATCGCCATCAATGGGATCACCGCCTCTTCGGCTTGCAGCTGCCCCATCACGTAGGCTGCGCTCTTGCGCAGTCCGCAGTTATCGGATTTGAGTGCGACCAGGAGATTCTCCACCGCCGCGTTGTACTTTGCTTCTCCGATCTGCTTCTTAATCTCCGAGGCCTTCGCTGGCCAGGCCAGCACGATTGCCAAAGCAATCACGCCGATAATTCTCGCTGTTCCCTTCATGACTTCCTCCGTTTATGTTGTTAATGGGTGGCTCGAGAAGCATCTGGAGTTAATAATCTTCTATACTACCATACGCCTTCTCGTGCACGATGTTGCTGAGTTGTGGACGAACTGCGCGAAATCTGTGACGAATGATCCAAAAGCCATGACGAGCGACCGGACTAAACTTGCCCCCACGGCCATACTCTGCAAGAGGCGAAGCGGGTGAGCCCAAATGGCCTCACCCGCTTTGTGCGCGGCTCCCTCGCTTAACCCTGGCACGCGCACTATTTGGCAGTCATCTCTATCGATGGATCGACCGGCGGATCAAAGGAAAACGTCCCCTGCTGGACATAGAGATTGTAGAACCATGCACAATTCAGTCGCACCTTCCGGCTATCGTCAAAGCGGGCAGATTGCTTGACCGCAAACACGCCCCTTCCGTCGCCAATCCTGCACAAGGCCCACGCGGCTGCGATGCGAGAAGACTCATCGCTGCATTTGTGCAAAACCTCCATGAGTGGAATCACCGCATCCGTCGCTTCCATTTCGCCCAGCATATGCGCTGCGCTTTTTCGCAGCCCGCAGTTGTCGGACTTGATTCCCACCAGGAGATTTGCCACTGCCCGGTCATATTTGACCTTTCCGATCTTCTCCTTCATGCCTGACCCGTTGGCCGGCAGGGCTAGCACAATTGCCAGCGCAACGACTCCCAGGATTCTTGATTCCTTTTTCATGGCGCCCTCCAACCAGATTGTTGATGTCCTTGGTTTCGGTATCGGCTATCCCGATGCCTCTATCCTGCAATACGTTCGCTTCTTCTTGTCGTTGCGGGGATATCGATGAGCGGCTCCAGGAGCATGATGAGAGGTCATATCTTCGTGACGAACGGTCCTCGCGTGCTGCAACCTACCTCGGTTCCCGGTTATCATACCGGCGGCGAAGCAAATGAGCGCCACACAACGCTGCAGACTGCCGCTTGTCGATTTCTCATGTCAAGTCTACTTCGCTGCCACTACATTTACACCGTCGGCATGAGTGGCGATTGACACATTTCCTGGATTCGCCATGAGCTCCTTCGCTGGAAAAGTCAAAACGAATATTGTCTGCACCCATTGCGGCAGACGCATAAGGTGGGCCTGGGTCATCAGGTACCGGTCGTACCATTTCACCCAGTATGTCTACCTGTGCAGCTGTTGCGAGCAGGTCATCACAGTCGCGAAGGAAAGGGTCAAGAATCGTGGATCGCCGAGATTGTCAGTCGCATCGATCCTTTTGGATGCGTCATAGTGAAACGAAAGAGTCCGTTCTCGATTCTCACACCGCACGCGGAAAACCCTCTTTGGATGAAGACAGGAAAACCATAAGCAAGAACGGTGGCCCAAGGAGAGTCTGGGTGATAGTCCTGATGTTTGTGATGGCCGTTGTGTGTGCGATCGTCTTCCTGCTGTTTCGCTTAGACGTGCTGACGCCGACTTGGCGTTAATGGAATTCC